>CAZRKV010000006.1:0-23346 GCA_964600305.1 uncultured Nocardioides sp.
GATCCGGGTCGACGTCTACCGCTCCTCGGGCCCCGGTGGCCAGTCGGTCAACACCACCGACTCGGCCGTGCGGCTCACCCACGTCCCGACCGGGGTGGTCGTGTCCTGCCAGAACGAGAAGTCGCAGCTGCAGAACAAGGCGGCGGCGATGATCATCCTCAAGGCCAAGCTGCTGGCGATGAAGAAGGCCGAGGAGGAGGCCCACCTGCGGGACCTCAAGGGCGACGTCGCCGCCAGCTGGGGCGACCAGATGCGCAACTACGTGCTCAACCCCTACCAGATCGTCAAGGACCTGCGGACCCACCACGAGACGGGCAACCCCCAGGCGGTGTTCGACGGCGACATCGACGACTTCCTGGAGGCCGGCATCCGCTGGCGTCGCGGCGCCGACGCGACGGCGGGCGCCTGAGTCACGCTCCGGGGCGGCCGACCGGGGCCGTCGTACCGTGGACAGGGATGTCCCTTCCCCGCACCCGGCTGTCCGCCGTCGCCGCTGCCACCACGCTCGCCCTCACGCTGGCGGCGTGCTCCGGGCAGGGCGACGGGTCCGGGACGTCCGGCGCCCCCACCGAGTCCGAGCGGCCGCCGGCGGCGTCCTCCCTCGCCTCGGCGCCGAAGGATGTGCCCGACCCCGTGGCCGACGCGGCGGTGGACGGTCCGGAGCGGGCCGACTCGCCGGAGCAGGTGGTCGAGCAGATCGTCGCCGCCGAGCGGGCCGTCCAGGACCCGGCGACGGGGAGGAAGGGCCTCGCGGCCGCCGGCCACCTGCAGCAGGTCGCCTACCGGGTGCTGGCCAACCGTCCCGGCTGGGACCGCGCCGTACGCCGTGCGCTGCCCGCCCGGTTGCGGCCGGTGGTCCGGCGCAACGTGGCCTCCCGGCGGGAGTTCCGCTCGATGCACCACGAGCTGAGCGACGAGCTCCCGGCCTGGCGGATCGTGCAGCCGGCACCGGCCCGGGAGCTCCTGGCGCACTACCGGCTCGCGGAGCGCCGGTTCGGGGTGAACTGGGAGTACCTCGCCGCCATCAACCTCGTCGAGTCGGGGATGGGCCGGATCCGCGGCACCTCCGTCGCCGGGGCCAGGGGCCCGATGCAGTTCATCCCCGAGACCTGGGAGCGCTACGGCCGCGGCGACATCGAGTCCCCGCGCGACGCGATCCTGGCGGCTGCGCGCTACCTGGCGGCCAGCGGCTTCGACGAGCCGGGTGGGATCCCGGACGCCCTGCACAGCTACAACAACCACAACGCCTACGTCCGCGGCGTGACCCACCTGGCCACGGTGATGGAGGAGCGGCCGCGGGCCTTCTTCGGCTACTACCACTGGCAGGTCTACTACCTCACCCAGGAGGGCGACGTGCTGCTCCCGGTGGGGTACGAGCAGTCCGACCCGGTGCCGGTGGAGCGCTGGCTGGAGGACAACCCGCGCGAGTGAGGCTCACTCCCCGATCGCGGCGAGGACGTCCACGCACCACGCCCCGGCCTGCTCGACCAGGGCGCGCCGCCCGGCACCCGTGCGCCTCCCGCCCGGGTGCCAGGAGCACGACAGCCAGGCGTCGCCCAGCAGGCCGTGGATGCTCGCACCCCGGTCGTCCCCGTCGCAGGCGAGGGCCACCGAGTGCGCGCCCAGGGCCGGCGCACCCGGCACGTGGGTGCACTCGGAGTCACGGCGCAGCGAGCGGGCGACGACCCGGGCGCGCTGCCCGCTCACCGGTGGCGCGAACACCCACACCCGCAGCCGGGCGCCGTCGGTCCCGGTGAAGGTGCAGTTGTACTCGTGGCTGACGTCCTCGACCCCCGGCGCCACCGGAGCGGTGTCCCCGTTGCCGTAGTGGCCCGTCCCCACCTGCGGGCCCAGCCGCTCCTCGACCACCTGGTGGGGGATCCGGTCGCAGAAGTCCGTGCGGGGAACGACGACCCCCGAGGCGTCGTACTCCCGCAGGGTGGTGGCACCGGGGCCGGGGGACGCCTCCGGGCGGTCGGGCGGGTGCCGGAGCCAGACGGAGGGGACGATCACGGCCAGGGTCGACACCACGGCCGCCACCAGCAGCACGAGCGGTCGACGGGCAAGCACGGGGCCAACCTAGGGCCCTCGGGTCCGAGCCGGGCACGCGCCGCCGCACGTGGTCCCGGAGGGGCCGTGGACGACCCCTTACACTCGACCCGGTGATTCGCTTCGAGAAGGTCACGAAGACCTACCCCGGCCAGGGCCACGCGGCCCTCGACGACGTGTCCGTCGACATCGAGAAGGGGGAGTTCGTCTTCCTGGTCGGTGCTTCCGGGTCCGGGAAGTCCACCTTCCTGCGCCTGGTGCTGCGCGAGCACCGCCCCACGAGCGGCCGCGTCCACGTCGCCGGCAAGGAGATCAACCGGCTCGCGGGGTGGAAGGTGCCGCGCCTGCGGCGCCAGATCGGCACCGTCTTCCAGGACTTCCGGCTGCTGCCGAACAAGACGGTCAGCGAGAACGTCGCCTTCGCCCTGCAGGTGATCGGCCGGTCCCGCTCCCAGATCCGGGACCTCGTCCCCGACACGCTCGAGATGGTCGGCCTCGAGGGCAAGGGTGACCGCATGCCTGACGAGCTCTCCGGGGGCGAGCAGCAGCGCGTGGCGATCGCCCGCGCCTTCGTCAACCGGCCGATGATCCTCATCGCCGACGAGCCGACCGGCAACCTCGACCCCGCCACCTCGGTCGGGATCATGAAGCTGCTGGACCGGATCAACCGCACCGGCACCACCGTGGTCATGGCCACGCACGACGCCGGCATCGTCGACCAGATGCGCAAGCGGGTGGTCCAGCTCGAGGACGGCGTCGTGATCCGCGACCAGACCCAGGGCGTGTACGGCGTCCACAACTGACCGCCTCGACTGAGCAGGATCTTCCCCGATGCAACTCACCCATGTCTCCACCGAGCTGGCCCAGGGCCTGCGTCGGAACCTCTCGATGCACGTGGCCGTCGTGCTCACGCTCTTCGTGTCGCTGACCCTCGTGGGCCTGGGCGTGCTGCTGAACCAGCAGGCGGCGAAGGCGGAGGGCTACTGGGGCAGCCAGCTGCAGATCACGGTCTTCTTGTGCAAGGACCGCGACGACAACCCCAGCTGCACCGGCGAGGTCACCGACGCCCAGCGGGAGGAGATCATCCGGGTCGTCGAGGAGAGCCCGGAGGTCGCGTCGTACCACACCGAGTCCAAGCGCGAGGCCTACGAGAAGGTGAAGGTGCTGCTGGGCGAGGAGAAGTTCGAGGGCGACAACCCGCCGGCCACCGTCGAGGCGATGCCCGAGTCGGTGTGGATCGAGCTGGAGGATCCGCAGGAGTACCGCGGGATCACGAGTGCGGTCGTCGGCCTCGACGGGGTCTCGAACGTGCGCGACCTGCGCAACGTCCTGGACCCGATCTACGCCTCCATCAACGCCCTCAAGTGGGGCGCCCTGGGGACGGCGGCCTTCCTGGTCCTGGCGGCCCTGCTGCTGGTGGGGAACACGATCCGCCTGGCCGCCTTCGCCCGCCGCCGGGAGATCGGCATCATGCGGCTGGTCGGGGCCTCCACGCTCTACATCGCCCTGCCCTTCCTGCTGGAGGCGCTGGTCACGGCCGTGATCGGGGTGGCCCTGGCCTCCGGGGCGCTGGCCGCGTTCATGTGGTTCGGCATCCACGAGCGCGTGCAGCAGTCCCTGCAGTTCATGCCGTGGATCGGGCTGCCCGAGTACGGCTGGGCGGTGGCCGCGATCGCGGTGCTCGGGCCGGTGCTCACGGTGCTCCCGACACTCGTGCTCACACGGAAATACATCAAAGTGTGAGCCGGCTCGGTTACGGTCGAGAGGTTCACTTCCCCGAACATTGAGGCTGATCCGGTGCGTTCCTTCCCCCGTACCGTTGGCCGCCGTGTGACGGTCGCCCTCCTGGTGGCTGCGCTGGCGGGCGGCGCCACGACGGTCCCCCTCGCCCTGGTGCGCGACGACCTCGACGACAAGCAGGAGAAGGTCGAGCGCAAGATCGACCGCGCGGAGGGCGAGCTCGAGCACTCCAGCAAGCAGTTCCGCCGGGCGACCCGCCGGCTGCAGCGCGCCGAGGGGCGGCTGGACCGCGCGCGCGGGCACCTGGCGGGCGTCCAGGGCCGGCTGACGGTCGCCGAGGCGCGCGACGAGCGGATGCAGGACCGACTCGAGGCCGCGGTCGCGAAGCTGGAGGGGGCGCGACAGGAGCTGCGCGAGGGCCGCCAGGACATGCGGTCCAAGAAGCGCGACGTGGCCGACATGGTCAGCGAGATCTATGCCCAGGGCGACCCGGAGCTGCACGGCCTCGCCTCGGTCCTGGATGCCGAGGACCCCGCGGACGTCACCCGGCGGATGCAGGCGACCGACGTCGTTGTCGGGGAGGCCACCCGCGAGTTCGACGAGCTGCGGGCGACCGAGGTGTTGCTGACCGTCCGGCGCGACCGGGTGCAGGAGGCCAAGGACGAGGTCCAGGTCCAGCGCGAGGAGGCGGCCGCCCACCTGGCCACCATGGAGGACCTGGAACGCAAGGCGAGGAGGGCCACCCAGCGGGTGCAGCGGATGGTGGCCTCGCACGACGAGGCGCGAGCCGAGGCCGACCGCGCGCTCCAGCGGGACCAGGCCGAGCTGCGCAAGCTGGAGGCGGAGGAGAAGCGGATCCAAAGGATGCTGCGCCGTCGTGCCGAGGCGGCCCGCCGGGCGGAGGCCCGGCGCCAGGCGGCCTCCCGGAGCGACAGCGGTTCCGGTGGGGGTGGCGGATCCGCGGGCTCGGGAGGCTCGGGTGGCTCCGGCGGTGGTGCCTTCCTGGGCTGGCCGGTGGACGGGTACATCACCTCCCACTTCGGGATGCGTACCCACCCGATCTACGGCTACCGGTCCCTCCACGACGGCACCGACTTCGGCACCGGGGGGTGCGGTGCGCCCATCCGCGCCGCCCAGTCCGGACAGGTGGTCTCGCGGTACTACCAGAGCGCCTACGGCAACCGGCTGATCATCGACCACGGCTACGCCCGCGGCAAGGGTGTCGCCACGATCTACAACCACGCCTCGCGCTACGTCGTGGGGGCGGGCCAGCGGGTGTCCAAGGGCCAGGTGATCGGCTACATCGGCACCACCGGGTGGTCGACCGGCTGCCACCTGCACTTCACGGTGACCGCCAACGGCAGCCCCGTGAACCCGATGAACTGGCTCTGACCGGCCACCGCCGGCAATCCGGTTGCGGGGCCTTGGGACACTAGGGGCATGGCACGCGAACAGGGGCGGAAGGTGATCGCCCAGAACCGCAAGGCGCGGCACGACTTCCACATCGAGGACACCTTCGAGGCCGGCATCGTCCTCCAGGGCACCGAGGTGAAGTCGCTGCGCCAGGGGCGGGCCTCGCTGGCCGACGGGTTCGCCGACATCGACGCCGGGGAGGCCTGGCTGCACCAGGTGCACATCCCCGAGTACACCCAGGGGACCTGGACGAACCACTCCGCACGCCGCAAGCGCAAGCTGCTCCTGCACCGGGAGGAGATCGAGAAGATCGAGCGCCGCGTCAGCGAGAAGGGGTACACCCTCGTGCCGCTGTCGCTGTACTTCTCCGACGGCAAGGCCAAGGTCGAGCTGGGCCTGGCCAAGGGCAAGAAGCAGTACGACAAGCGTCGGTCGATCGCCGAGCGCCAGGCCGACCGGGAGAAGCAGGCCGCGCTCGGCCGCCGGCTGAAGGGGATGGAGTGACGATCGGGCCGGTCGAGATCATCGACCGCCTGGGCCTGCCCGGCCTCTTCGACGTCCACACGCACTTCCTGCCGCCCCGGGTGATGGCGAAGGTCCGGGCCCAGTTCGACGAGGCCGGGCCGCTCATCGGTCGGCCCTGGCCGCTGTACTACCGCGACTCCGACGAGGTGCTCGTGCAGACGCTGCGCGACCTCGGCGTACGACGCTTCTCGGCGCTGGCCTACGCGCACCGTCCCGGGATGGCGGAGTTCCTCAACGACTGGACGGCCGGGTTCGCCGACCGGGTGCCCGAGGCGCTGCACTGCGCGACCTTCTACCCCGAGCCCGACGTGGCGGCGTACGTCGCCGAACGGATCGACTCCGGGGTCGAGCTGTTCAAGGTGCACGTCCAGGTGGGGGCGTTCCACGTCACCGACCCGCTGCTCGACGAGGCGTGGGGGGTGCTCGAGGACGCCGGCGTCCCGGTGGTGCTGCACGCCGGGTCCGGCCCGGTCAGCACCGAGTTCACCGGCCCGGATCCGGTCGTCGACCTGCTGGCGCGGCATCCCCGGTTGCCCCTGGTGATCGCGCACATGGGCGCCCCGGAGTACGCCGAGTTCCTGGACCTGGCCGAGCGTCATGAGCACGTCCGGTTGGACACGACGATGGCCTTCACCGACTTCTTCGCCGAGGCCGGCGGGGAGTACCCGTCCGCGTTGCTGCCCCGGCTGCGGGACCTGGGGCACAAGGTGCTGCTGGGGTCCGACTTCCCCAACATCCCGTACCCGTACCGGACCCAGATCGAGGCGCTCGAGCGGCTGGGGATGGGGGAGGAGTGGCTGCGTGCCGTCTGCTGGGACAACGGGGTGCGCCTGTTCGGCGCGCCCGCCGCGGCTGCGGAATAACGTTCGCGGTGGTGCCGTTGTGGCGGGTACGATGCACACGTCGACCCGATGGGTCGGTGCGTTGACAACTCAAGAGGGGCTGATCGGTTTCGACTCGGGACGTTAGTTCCAGGAGAAGCGGGTCGAGAAGCCAGCGTCATCTCGTAAACGATCGCTGGAACCAATAGTTGCCGATTCCAAGCGCAACGACTTCGCTCTCGCTGCCTGAGCAGTGATCGAAGGGTCAGACCGGGCATCTGCCTCCGTCCCGGATCCTGGCCTCGACTAGGAGGCTTGCCGCTCACTCCCCGTCGGGAGGGATGAGCGGGACTTTTTTCCCGACTGGGTCCGTCGGCGACGTGTCAGTGCGAGCGCCGGGACCGAGCAACACGACCACCCACTGACTGCACCCGGAGAAGACCTGGTTCGACGCTCGAGGACGCGGGTTCGATTCCCGCCAGCTCCACCACCACACCACCTCGGTGAGAACTCCCTCATCCAGCCCTCATCCACGCTTCACCTCGGCCCTCCAGACTGCGGGCATCCCCACTCCGGGGGACCGCAGCAGAGAGGGAGACGAGATGAACGTGAAGAAGACCGTCGCCACGGTGGGAGCCACCGCCGTCCTGGCCGCCCCGCTGACCGTCCTGTCGGCCGCGCCGGCCCAGGCCGCCGACCGGGAGTTCCGGGTCGGCGGTGCCGAGGTCGAGTTCGAGGTCGAGCGTGCCGGCAAGCGTCGTTACAAGGTCGAGGTGGAGATCGACGACGCCCGGCCCGGCAGCCGCTGGCGGGTCGTGCTCCGCCACAACGGCAAGAGGTTCCACAAGAACGTGCACCGCGCCCGTGACGGTGAGGTCGAGATCGAGAAGCGGCGCCCCAACACGCGTGGTCGTGACCGGTTCCGGGTCGTGGTGAAGAAGATCGGCGGGCCCCGCAAGGCGCGCGTCATCCGGATGCGCTGACGCCGGTCAGCGCGGTCCCACCGCCCGGTAGACGGTGTTGCTCGCACGGCCCCCGGTGATGGGGTTCGGGAAGTCGACCACCACCGCCTCGGCGGTGTCGAAGGCCGACCGCATCCGCTGCACCACGGCGTCGTCGGGCGGGTCGTCGGACCACAGTCCGAACGCCCCGCCCGGCCGTAGCATCCGCGCCACGGTGGCCATGCCGTCCCGCCCGTAGAGGTCGCCGTGGTCCTCGCGGAGCAGGTGGTCGGGGGTGTGGTCGATGTCCACCAGCAGCACGTCGAGCGGCTCGGCCCAGCGCTCCTCCCGCACGAGCGCGAAGAAGTCGTCCTCCAGCAGGCGGCAGCGCGGGTCGTCGACCAGCTCGGCCGACCCGGGCAGCAGCCGGCGTCGTTGCCAGTCGATGACCGGGGCCAGCGCCTCGACCACCACCAGGTCGGCGACCCGCGGATCGGCCAGGGCCGCGCGGGCGGTGAAGCCCAGGCCGAGTCCGCCGACCATCACCCGCAGCGCGTCGCCCCGTACGGCGTCGACCCCGAGTCGCGCCAGCTCCTCCTCGGCCGCGGTGAACTGGCTGGACATGAGGTACTCCGCGCCCAGCTTCACCTCGAACACGTCGCGGCCGGTCAGGGGATCGCGCCGCCGACGCAGGGTCACCTCGCCCCAGGCCGTCTCGGCCCAGTCCAGCTCCTCGAAACGTCGGCCCACGCCGCCTTCACTCCTCCCAGGGGTCGACGGGACCCTACTCGTTAGGCTCGGTCCCGTGACCCGGGAGCACATGCAGATCGGCGAGGTCGCCTCGCGCACCGGGCTGAGCCTGCGGACGATCCGCTACTACGAGGAGCTCGGCCTCCTGGTTCCCTCCGCGCGTTCGGCCGGGGGCTTCCGGCTCTACACCGATGCGGACGTGGCCCGCCTGGAGCTGGTCAAGGGCATGAAGCCGCTGGACTTCCCGCTCGACGACGTACGCCGCCTCCTGGAGGTGCTCGACGCGCTCGAGGACGGGGCCTCTGGGGCGGACCGGGAGCACCTGCTCGCGGGCCTGGAGGAGTACCGGGCGACCGCCGAGGAACGGATCGAACGGCTCCGTCGTCGGTTGCGGTCCGCCGAGGAGTTCGCCGACGGCCTGGCCCGGCTGGCCGGGGATCACCGCAACCCGTCGGCGAGGTCCTGAGCCAGCCAGCCGTGCCCGCGCCAGTGGTCGACCGCGGCCACGAGGGTGGCGACCGCCGCCTCCCGCCGGACAGCCGACCCCTTCGCCCAGGTGCGCCCCACCCACTGCGCCAGGTCCGCCGCCGCGCCCTCCGTGTCCAGGGCCGAGAGGCGGGTCGAGGCACCGACGTGGGCGCCCCACAGCACCAAGACGACCGGGTCCGGAACGGTGCCGGCCTCCTGCAGGAACGACTCGGTCGCCTGCCGGAGCGTCGGGCCCCGTGGTGCGGACGGTGACGGCTGGGGCCGACGAGGCCCGGGCCGAGGGGTCGGGTCGGGGCGCCGGCGAGCCGTGCGCGGGGCCGCCGGGGCCCGCTCGGGAGGGGACGGGGACCCGGTCGGTCCCGACGACGGGGGAGGGCGGTCGCCGTACCCGAACCGGGAGACATAGCCCTCCGGCGCGGGGCGGTGCCGCTCGGTCGCGGCCCGGAGCACCGCGGCGTCGCAGTCCGGGCACAACCGCACCCGGCGGTGGCCGGTCACGGCCAGCAGCGTTCCGCGCGGGTGCCGGGTCATCTGCTGGGTCACCTCGACCCCGCCCTCACGCCCGCAGGATCGGCAGCGGGGCGCCCCACGGGGCCACCGGTGACCGCACGCCTCGCACTCGACCTCGATGCCGGGGTGCTCCGACCCCTCGCCGGGGCGGGCGTCGGAGGCGCGCCGGCCCCGCAGTCGCTCGGTCTCCCCACATGCGGGGCAGGTCACGCCGGACACGATTGGAGCCTAACGCCACGTGAGGGTAGTTTCGACGGTGATGTCCTCCTCCCGTCCCCGGTCCACCGCGCCCCCGAGCCGGGACGATCGCCCCCGCCGCACCTTCGCCGTGATCAGCCACCCCGACGCCGGCAAGTCCACCCTGACCGAGGCGCTGGCCCTGCACGCCGAGGTGATCGCCGAGGCCGGCGCCGTGCACGGCAAGGGGAACCGCAAGGGCACCGTCTCCGACTGGATGGCGATGGAGCAGGCCCGCGGGATCTCGATCACCTCGGCCGCGCTGCAGTTCGAGTACGACGGCCACGTGGTCAACCTGGTCGACACCCCGGGTCACGCCGACTTCTCCGAGGACACCTACCGCGTGCTGTCGGCGGTCGACGCCGCCGTGATGCTGGTGGACGCCGCCAAGGGCATGGAGCCGCAGACGCGCAAGCTCTTCCAGGTCTGTGCCCACCGCGGGATCCCGGTCATCACCGTCGTCAACAAGTGGGACCGCCCCGGCCTCGAGCCGCTGGAGCTGATGGACGGGATCGAGCAGGAGATCGGGCTGCGGCCGACCCCGCTCACCTGGCCCGTCGGTGTCGCGGGCGACTTCCACGGCGTCCTGGACCGGCGTACCGGCCGGTTCGTGCGCTTCACCCGCACCGCCGGCGGGGCCCGCCGGGCCCCCGAGGAGCACCTGGATCCCGACCGGGCCGCGCAGGTCGCGCCGGGGGACTGGGAGGAGGCCGTGGACGGTCACGACCTGCTGGCCGCCGACGGGGCCGACCACGACCAGGACACGTTCCTGGCCGGCCGGACCACGCCGGTCCTGTTCGCCTCCGCCCTGCAGAACTTCGGTGTCGCCCAGCTGCTGGAGGTGCTGATCGAGCTGGCCCCGCCTCCCTCGGCGACGCCCACCGTCGACGGCGGCGAGCGAGCCGTCGACGACGACTTCAGCGCCTTCGTGTTCAAGGTGCAGGCCGGGATGGACGTCAACCACCGTGACCGGCTGGCCTACGCCCGGGTCTGCTCGGGCACGTTCGAGCGCGGGATGGTGGTGACCCACGCCGCCACCGGCCGGCCGTTCGCGACCAAGTACGCCCAGGCCGTCTTCGGGCGGGAGCGCACCTCGGTCGAGCACGCCCGCCCCGGCGACATCATCGGCCTGGTGAACGCCTCGGCGCTGCGGGTGGGCGACACCATCCACACCGGGGAACCGGTCCACTTCCCGGGCATCCCGACCTTCGCCCCCGAGCACTTCGCCTCGATCCGGGTGAGCGACGCCGGCCGGTGGAAGCAGTTCCGCCGTGGGGTCCAGCAGCTGGACGAGGAGGGGGTGGTCCAGGTGCTGCGCTCGGAGGCTCGCGGCGACCACGCCCCGGTGCTCGCCGCCGTGGGGCCGATGCAGTTCGAGGTGGTGGTCGCCCGGATGGAGTCGGAGTTCAAGGCCACGGTGCGCCTCGAGCCCCTGGGTTACGCCCTCGCCCGCCAGGTCCAGCCGGACCAGCGCGACGAGGTGGCCGCCCAGCGCGGTGTCGAGGTGATGCAGCGCAGCGACGGGGCGTGGCTGGCGCTCTTCCCCGACAAGTGGCGGCTGATGAACGTCGAGCGGGCCCGTCCCGACCTCGACCTGGCTCCCCTGCTCGCCGGATCGGGCTGAGCGCACCCCGGTGGGGTGAGGGACGTCACCACGCCGACGGTGCGGACCCTGCCGTCACGTCAGGGTAGTTTTGGCTCTTCGTCCCCGTGCCCCAGGAGCCCCATGTCCCGTGCTGCCCTGCCCGCCGAACACACCGTGCGCACCACGTTGCGCACCCCCTCGCTGCTGCGGCGCGAGGTCATGGCCGGGCTGGTGGTGGCGCTCGCGCTGATCCCCGAGGCGATCTCGTTCTCGATCATCGCCGGCGTCGACCCCCGGCTGGGACTGTTCGCCTCGTTCACGATGGCGGTCTCGATCGCGTTCCTCGGTGGGCGGCCGGCGATGATCTCGGCCGCCACGGGGGCGATCGCCCTGGTGATCGCGCCGGTCGCGCGGGAGCACGGCATCGACTACTTCATCGCCACGGTGATCCTGGCCGGTGTGCTGCAGGTGGTGCTCGCAGCCAGCGGTGTGGCACGGATGATGCGCTTCATCCCGCGGCAGGTGATGGTCGGCTTCGTCAACGCCCTGGCCATCCTGATCTTCCTGGCCCAGATGCCGTACCTGGTCGACGTGCCGTGGCTGGTCTACCCGATGGTCGCGACCGGGCTGCTGGTGATGGTGGTGCTGCCGCGGATCACCCAGGTGGTGCCGGCCCCGCTGGTCGCCATCGTGGCGATCACCGTGATCACGGTGGCCGCCGGGTGGGCGCTCCCGGACGTGGGGGACCAGGGCGACCTGCCGAGGAGCCTGCCCTCGCTGTTCCTGCCCGACGTCCCGTGGACCTTCGAGACGTTGCGGATCATCGGCCCGTACGCGCTGGCGATGGCGCTGGTGGGCCTGCTGGAGTCCCTGCTGACCGCGAAGCTGGTCGACGACGTCACCGACACCCACTCGGACAAGACCCGCGAGGCCTGGGGCCAGGGTGCGGCGAACGTGATCACCGGCTTCTTCGGTGGCATGGGCGGCTGCGCCATGATCGGTCAGACGATGATCAACGTGAAGGCGTCCGGGGCCCGGAGCAGGGTCTCCACGTTCTCCGCCGGTGTCCTGCTGCTGGTGCTCGTGGTCGGCTTCGGTGACGTGGTGGCCCGGATCCCGATGGCCGCGCTGGTCGCGGTGATGATCATGGTGGCGGTCGGCACCTTCGACTGGCACAGCATCTCGCCCTCCACGCTGCGCCGGATGCCCAAGTCCGAGACCATGGTCATGGCCTCGACGGTGGCGGTCACGGTGACCACGCACAACCTCGCCATCGGCGTCGTCGTCGGGGTGCTCGTCGCGATGACCCTGTTCGCCCGCCGGGTGGCGCACCTGGCGACCGTGGAGCGGGAGCTGGTCGAGGACACCCACGGCGGGGTGCACGCCTGCTACACCGTCCTGGGCGAGCTGTTCTTCGCTTCCAGCAACGACCTCTACACCCAGTTCGAGTACGCCGAGGACCCCGACCACGTGGTCATCGACCTGGCCGCCTCGCACGTGTGGGACGCTTCCACCGTCGCCGCCCTGGACAGCATCACCACCAAGTACGAGTCCAAGGGCAAGACCGTCGAGATCCGCGGGTTGAACCAGGCCAGCGCCTCCATGCACGACCGGCTGACCGGGCGGCTCGCGAACCACTGACACCCATCCGGAGGAACCTGCCATGCACTGGTTGGTGCTGTTCGTGTCCGGCGCGCTCGAGGCGGTCTGGGCCACGGCGCTCGGCCGGTCCGACGGGCTGACCCGCCTCTGGCCCTCGGTGACATTCCTCGTCGCGGGTGCCCTGAGCATGGGTGGCCTGGCCTACGCCATGCGGGAGCTGCCCACCGGCACGTCGTACGCCGTGTGGGTGGGCGTGGGGGCCACGCTCACCGTGGCCTGGGCGATGGCGACGGGCGCGGAGCCCTTCACCGTCGCACGCCTCCTGCTCCTGCTCGGCCTGGTCGCCTGCATCGTCGGACTGCGCCTGATCACCTGAGGGCGTAGTCGATGCGGGTGCCGGGGTAGATGTCGACGCCGGGTGGTGCGGTGAGGATGAGTTCGGCGTCGTCGGGGTCGAGGGGGTGGGTGCCTCGACGGTCGACGAGCAGGCAGAGTCCGTGGGGGGTCTGCCAGACGTGGCGGCCGGGGCCGGCGGCGCGGGCGCGGTAGCCGCCGAAGGTCTTCCAGCGGTGGTGGCGTCGCCTCAGTGGACTGGTGTTGTGGGGCCCGGTCTGGCCCGGTGGCCCGTTGGGGTCGTAGGGCGTGGTGTGGTCGAAGTCGACCACGGCGCGGGTCGCGGTGCGCGGGCTGAAGGGGAAGCAGTCCCCGCCGGTGAGCTGCCAGGCGTGGTCCTTGAGGCCTTCGGGGTGCTCGTAGGCATCCACTCGCGGGCGGGTGTGCAGGTCGAGCACCGGCTTCAAGTGGACGTCGGCGTGCCCGAGCAGCTCGGCGAGCGCCTGGATGAGCACCGGGCCCTCGCCCTCCACCCGGGCGAGGCCGGCTTGGCGCTTGAGGGCGGCCTCGGTGAGGTGGACGTGGACCACGCCGCGGCCGCGCAGCGCCGCGAGCTGGCGGGTCGACATCGCCGCCAACCGACCGAACGTCTCGTTCAGGTGGGGCGGCGCCCACACCGGCCGCCGCTCGTCGCCACCGTCACCATCGGCGTCGTCGGCATCGTCTGCATCGTCGGCGTCGTCGGCATCGTCGGCGTCGTCGGTGTGGTCCAGCAGCAGCTGGAGCAGGTCGGCGGGGCGGGCGAGCCAGCCCAGGGCCATCGACCGCAGCTCGTCCCGGTTGGCCTCGTGGCCATGGGTGAGGGCGAGGATGTCGGCGACCCGGTCGACCATCGCATCGATCCAGGCTGCGTCGCCGGCGGTGACCCGGCCGATCAGGTGCCGGTACCCGAACTCATCAGAGCGCGACAGGGTCACGTAGCGGCGGTGCCGCTCCTCCTCCCGCCGCATCGCGTGGGTCTCGGGGTCGGCCTCGATCACCTTCGCCGCAGCGACCTGCAGCACCGTCGAGGGTGCGTGCCCGGCGATCGCGGCGGCCACGGCCCGGTCCACGATCCCGACCGTCGCGGCCGGCACCGCCCGGGCCAGCACGGCGACCTTTCGCGCCACCCACGGTTCACAGGCCAGGTCCCGCACCCGCGCCCAGGTGCGCGGGAGTCGGTGATGGAGGTCGAGGGCGTCGGCGACCTGGGCCCGCGCCGTGTGGGCATGGGCACCACGGGCCATTCCCCACTCTGGGAGGCAGAACTCCCGCACCCGCGGGGTCCCCTCCCCACCCGGAGACGTCATCGGGTCCCGGTCGTGCTCCGGCTCCCCGTTGACCACCGCCCACTGCGCCGCCAGCTCCAGCTCCGCCACCTCCGCGGCCCGACGACGACGCACGCCCTCGGCCGCGGCCGCCAGCAGTCCCGACGCCGACAGGTCCTCCACCTCCACCGGGAGGCTCCCGGGGGAGGTGGGGGCGACTGCCGACGTGCTCATGGCCCGATCCTAGATCGAACACACGTTCGAGTCAAGGAGGATCGCTAGGGTGCGGCCCATGGTTGCGTACGTGATCGCCGGCGTGATCCTCGGCGCGCTCGCCCGGGTGCTCAAGGGTGGCCCGGACGCGCCCGCGATGCTGCTGACCCTCCCGGTCGGGGTGGTGTCGGCGGCGCTCGGTGGCCTGGTCGGCAACCTGCTCGTCGACGCGTCCTGGCGCGCCAACACCGTGCCCGGCTTCACCGTGGCCGCGGTGACGGCCCTGGTCGTGCTCGGCCTCCTGGAGGGGCTGTACGCCGGGGGCGACGACGACGAGTTCGTGGGGGAGCGCTGAGATGCCTGCCGCCGGGTGCGCCTTCTGCGACATCGTCAGCGGCAGGAGCACGGCCGAGATGGTGCTCGAGACCGAGGACCTGTGCGCCTTCCTCGACCGGCGCCCGGTGTTCAAGGGGCACACCCTGCTCGTGCCGCGGGAGCACGTGGAGACCCTGCCCGACCTCCCGGCCCGGCTGCACGCGGACTTCCTCGCCACGGCCCAGCGGTTGTGCACCGCGATGCTGGACGGCCTGGAGGCCCAGGGTTCCTTCGTCGCGGTGAACAACACCGTCAGCCAGTCGGTCCCGCACCTGCACCTGCACGTGGTGCCCCGGCGCCGGCGCGACGGCCTGCGCGGGTTCTTCTGGCCACGCAGCAAGTACGCCGACGGGGAGGCCGCGACGTACGCCGCGAGGCTGCGCGACGCCCTCCACCGCCCCTGAACTACCCTGCAACCCGAACTTCGAGACCGGCGCCCCGGCGCCTCGCCCACGACAGGAGACAGCATGGCTCGCTACGACGGACGCGTGGTCCTCATCACCGGCGGCGCCCGGGGCATCGGCTTCGGCTGCGCCCAGCGGTTCGCCTCCGAGGGGGCCGCGATCGCCATCGTCGACCTCGACGAGGCCGCGGCGGCCGACGCCGCTGCCCGCTCGGGCGCCGAGCGCGCGATCGGCATCGGCGCCGACGTCAGTGACGCCGAGTCCGCCGAGGCGGCCGTCCAGCGGGTCGTGGACGAGCTCGGCGGCATCCACGTCCTGGTCAACAACGCCGGGATCACCCGTGACAACCTGCTGTTCAAGATGTCCACCGAGGACTGGGACCTGGTCATGAACGTCCACCTCCGCGGTGCCTTCTGCATGACCAAGGCCGCCCAGAAGCACTTCGTGGAGCAGAAGTACGGCAAGGTCCTCAACCTCTCCAGCGTCTCGGCCCTGGGCAACCGCGGCCAGGCCAACTACTCGGCCGCGAAGATGGGCATCCAGGGGTTCACCCGCACCCTGGGCATCGAGCTCGGCCCGTTCGGGATCAACGCCAACGCCATCGCCCCGGGCTTCATCGCCACCGAGATGACCGACGCCACCGCCGCCCGGCTGAAGATGGACGTCGAGGAGTTCCGCCAGCTCAACGCCGACGCCAACCCCGTCAAGCGGGTGGGCTTCCCGGAGGACATCGCCGCCGCGGCCGCCTTCCTGTGCAGCGACGAGGCCTCCTACGTCACCGGTCAGACGCTGTACGTCGACGGCGGCGCCAAGCTCGGCTGACCCGCCCTACGGCGCACCGCGCGCCTCGTGCCGGGCGAGGCCGGCGCCGGTCACACTGATCCCTGCACCCCCGAGAACGATCGGAGACCCACGTGCGTCGTGTCCGCATGTCCCTGGCCGCCCTGCTCAGCACCAGCCTGCTGCTGGCCGGGTGCGGCGGTGACGAGGAGCAGCAGCCGGAGTCCGACCAGGGCGGCGGCGAGAGCCCGGCCCAGCCGGAGACCTGGCCGTTCACCGGCGAGGAGGTCGGTCAGGGCTCCGCGGCCACCAAGTACCCACCGCTGGTGGTCAAGATCGACAACACCGGGAGCTCCGCGCCCCAGCAGGGCCTGGACGCCGCCGACCTCGTGGTCGAGGAGATGGTCGAGGGCGGGGTCACCCGCCTCGCGGCGATCTACCACTCCACGCTGCCCTCCGAGGTCGGGCCGGTGCGTTCGCTGCGGGCCACCGACATCGGGATCGCCAAGCCCACCGGTGGCGCCCTCGTGGCCAGTGGGGGAGCGGGGGTGACGGTGAAGCGGATCCGCCAGGCCGGCATCCCCATCGTCAACGAGGGGGCGCCCGCGCTGACCCGTGCGAGCGACCGGCCGGCGCCGTACAACGTCATGGCCGACCTCGAGCAGGTCGGCAAGCAGGCCTCGGGCAAGCAGGCCGAGCGGCCCGACGACTACCTGCCCTTCGGGGACGCCGAGGGGCTGCCCCAGGGCAAGCCGGCGACCCAGGTGGACGTCGCCTACCCGAGCCGCACCACCAGCTGGGCCTTCCGCCAGGGCTCCTACGTCAACACCAACACCCACGCCGCCGGGGACCAGACCTTCGACGCCGACACCGTCCTGGTGCTGCGCGTGGACAACGGGGACGCCGGTTACGTCGACCCCGCGGGCAACAAGGTCCCCGAGAGCAGCTTCACCGGCCGCGGCCAGGCGATGCTCTTCCACGACGGCCGCGTGGTCCGCGGCACCTGGCGCAAGCAGGGCCTGGGCAAGGCGGTGCAGCTGCAGACCAAGCAGGGTGACGTCGTGGTCCCTCCCGGCAACACCTGGGTGCACCTGCTGCCGAAGCAGGCCGGCTCCGTCAACGCGCGGAAGTAGGACCCGGCCGGGGGGTCTCGGGCAGCTCCACGCCCTGCTCGACCAGGCTGCGCAGGCCGGCGAGGATGAAGCTGATCGCGGTCTCCACGCGGGCACCAGCGGCCCGGGGGTCCTCGTTCCGGGCCACCGACTCGCCGGCGGCGGACATGGCGCCGAAGAAGATGCGGGTGAAGGTCTCGGTCATCTCCTCGTCGAGCTCCCACTCGCCGGCGCCGAGCACCGAGTCGACGATGTCGAGCACGTTGGCGAAGGTGGTGCGCCCCTCCTGCTCGCGGAAGCGCTCGTAACCGAGCACGGCCGGCCCCTCCTGGATCACGACCCGTCGGTACTCGGGCCACTGCACGACCTCGAGGAAGGCCTCCAGGCCCCGGCTCGCCTTGGCCCAGGGATCGTCCTCGCCGCGGGTGGCGGCGTTGATGTGGCGGGAGGCCTGTGCCTCGATCTCCTCGAAGACCGCCTCGAACAGGGCCTGCTTGCCCGTGAAGTGGTGGTAGAGCGCGCCCTTGGTGACCTTGGCGCCGGCGACGATGGCGTCCAGCGAGGTGCTGGAGTACCCGTTCTCGGTGAACAGGTCGGTGGCCACGTCCACCAGGGCTCGCTTGGTCGACGCCGAGTACTGCGCCCTCCGGCCCCCGGGGACGGGGACGGACGGCACGCGGGGCAGCAGCTTGGACTTGCTCACCGGCACAGTCTAGGACGAGGTCGCCCCGGGGCTGTGGGGCGAATCACGGGTCGGGAGGTTTGGATACCCGCGGTACGCGACATACTGTGAGTACGTACCAACGGTATGTTGATACCGAGGAGGCACCGATGAGCTGGAAGTCCCACCACCGCCGGGGCGACGTGCTGCGCGACGTCGTGGAGGTGGCCGACCGTCGCCGCGACGGGCGGCTGCCGATGGACGTCGCCGGTGTCCGCGAGACCTTCGGGGACGAGCTGACCCTCGTCGGGGCCCTGCAGCTGCGGTGGCACACCCGCCTGTCCGGCCGGATCGAGCGCGAGCTGATGGCCCAGCCCCTCGACCTCCAGGAGGCCGTCACCACCGCCTGGCAGCGCACCGCGGAGGAGATGCCGGGGGTGCGCGCCATCATCGACCACCACCGCGCCGAGCCCCTGGACCGCGCGATGGCCGACGCGATGGAGGTCTCCGCGGCCAAGGAGCACGCGCTGCTCGCCGTCATGGCCGGCCGCGCCAGCGCCCAGGACGCCCGGGCCGCCCGCATCGGAGCCGAGATCGCCACCGCCGCGCGAGCCCGGGTCGACCTCCGCGGGCAGGCGACGCCCGACCCGGCCCCCGCCTCCCTGCTCGACCGCGTCAAGTCTGCGCTCGCCGTGGCCTGACCGGCCCGGCGGCCCCCGAGCCACGACCCCCGCCCGACACCTGCGGACTCCCCTCCGCTCCCTCCCTCCCCCCGGTGTCGGCGCGGGGGTCGTTCTCTCCTGCGTCATGATGGGGCACATGCACGACATCCGGCCCGGCATGCTGCTGGTGGCGACCCCGTCGTTGGTCGACCCCAACTTCGCCGACTCGGTGGTCCTGCTCCTCGACGCCGACGAGGACGGCGCCCTGGGCGTCGTGCTCAACCGTCCCTCGCCGATCCTCGTCGCCGACGTGCTCGAGGACTGGAGGGACGTCGTCAGCGGCCCCGAGGTGCTCTTCCGCGGCGGCCCCGTGGGCACCGACGGCGCCCTGGCCCTCGCCCTCGTCGAGGATCCCGCACAGGCGCCGGTGGGGTTCCAGACCCTCTTCGACCGCGTCGGCATGATCGACCTCGACACCCCGGTCGAGCTGGTGGAGGGCTCGCTGGCCGCCTTGCGGATCTTCGCGGGGTACGCCGGCTGGGGCTCCGACCAGCTCGCCGCCGAGATCGAGGAGGGCAGCTGGTACGTCGTACCGGCACTCGCCGAGGACCTGGTGCGCGAGGACCCCACGGACATGTGGCGGGAGGTGCTCCGCCGGCAGCCGGGCCAGCGGGCCTGGGTGTCGACGCGGCCCGTGGACCCGGGGATGAATTGAGGTCTCCCGCGGTGCTCGGCCGCCCGACACGGGTTAGGCTGGACCCATCATGAGCAGCATCGGTTTCTCTCCCGGCGGCCAGACGATCGAGGAGGAGCGCACCGTCCCGACCGAGGACGGCGACCACGAGCGCTTCTCCCACTACGTCTCCAAGGACAAGCTGACCGAGGCGATGGTGATGGGCACCCCCGTGGTGGCCCTCTGCGGGAAGGTCTGGGTGCCCAGCCGCACCCCGGAGAAGTACCCGGTCTGCCCTGAGTGCAAGGAGATCTGGGAGTCGCTCAACGACGACTCCGGCGAGGGAGACGAGTGACGCCGGGCCCCGCCCGGCCCGACACCTCCGACTCCGCCCCCCAGCCGCCCGGCGCGCTCACGCCGGCCTGGCCGGAGCGGGCCGCCTGGGGTACGGCGCCGTCGCTGCGTGCCTGGCAGGCGGCCGCGATGCGGCAGTACTTCGACGCCTCGCCCCGCGACTTCCTGACCGTCGCGACGCCGGGGGCCGGCAAGACGACGTTCGCGCTCACCGTGGCCGCCGAGCTGCTGGAGCGTCGCACCATCGACCGGCTGGTCGTGGTCGCCCCGACCGAGCACCTCAAGACCCAGTGGGCCGAGGCCGCCGCCCGGGCCGGGATCCCGATCGACCCGGCGTACGCCGCCGGCAAGGGCCGCACCTCGAAGGACTACGTCGGCGTGGCGGTCACCTACGCCGGGGTGGCGGTGAACCCGCTGGCGATGCGGATCCGCACCGAGCGGTTCCGCACCTTGGTGATCCTCGACGAGATCCACCACGCCGGGGACGCGCTCTCGTGGGGGGAGGGGGTCCGGGAGGCGTTCCAGCCGGCCACCAGGCGCCTGGCGCTCACCGGCACGCCCTTCCGGTCCGACGTGAACCCCATCCCCTTCGTGACCTACGAGCCCGGGCCGGACGGGGTCCCCCGCTCGGTGGCCGACTTCACCTACGGCTACGCCCAGGCCCTCGCGGACCACGTGGTGCGACCGGTGCTCTTCCTGGCCTACTCCGGCGAGATGGAGTGGCGCACGCGCGCGGGCGACGAAGTGGCCGCACGCCTGGGCGAGCCCTTGACCAAGGACCTGACCGCCCAGGCCCTGCGCACCGCGCTGGACCCCAAGGGGGCCTGGATCCCCTCGGTGCTCGCAGCGGCCGACAAGCGGCTGACCGAGGTGCGCCGCCACGTCCCCGACGCCGGGGGCCTGGTCATCGCGACCGACCAGGAGGCCGCCCGGGCCTACGCCGCCCTGCTGAGGAAGATCTCGGGGGAGGCCCCGACCGTGGTGCTCTCGGACGAGAAGGCGGCCTCGAAGAAGATCGCGCGGTTCACCGAGGGCACCGACCGCTGGATGGTCGCGGTGCGGATGGTCTCCGAGGGCGTCGACGTGCCCCGGCTCGCCGTGGGGGTCTACGCCACGACCACGTCGACGCCGCTGTTCTTCGCCCAGGCCGTCGGCCGCTTCGTCCGCGCCCGACGCCGCGGCGAGACCGCCTCGCTGTTCCTTCCGTCGGTCCCCACGCTGCTCTCCCACGCCGCCGACCTCGAGGTCGAGCGCGACCACGTCCTGGGCCGCACCGTGCGCGACGAGGACGACCTCCACGGCCCCGAACAGGCCGAGCTGGACCGCGCGGCCGCGTCGGAGTCGGCTTCCGCGGAGCTGGAGGCCTCCTACGAGGCGCTCGGGTCCCGGGCGACCTTCGACCGGGTCCTGTACGACGGTGGTGAGTTCGGGCACGAGGGTGAGGTGCACGTCGGGTCGGAGGAGGAGATGGACTTCCTCGGCATCCCCGGCCTGCTCGAGCCCGACCAGATGCGAGACCTGCTCAGCCAGCGTCGGGCCGACCGTGCCGCCCGCGTGCCGTCCGAGACGGACGACGGGCGGGAGCCCGAGGCGCCGAGCACGCACGAGCAGCTGGCCCAGCTGCGGCGGGAGCTCAACGGGCTCGTGGCGGCGTGGTACCACCGCACCAGCCAGCCGCACGGGGTGACGCACAACGCGCTGCGGCGCGAGTGCGGCGGGCCGGCGGCCGCGTCCGCCTCGGCCGACCAGCTGCGTGCCCGCATCGACCGGATCCGCGACTGGGCGCTGCGGGCCAGCTCCTGACCTGGCCCCGGGGTCACGCCCGGCCTCGCTAGGGTGCCGACATGGCAGCGGAGACGTCCCAGACGCTGGACCGGGGGCTGCGGGCGCTGGAGGTGCTCGCGGACGTGCCCGGCGGCCTGACCGTGACCGAGCTGTCGGAGCGGCTGGGGGTCAACCGGACCGTGGCCTACCGGCTGGTGACCACGCTGGACCAGCACGCCCTGATCCGGCGGGACGCCCGTGGCCGGCTGCACGTCGGCCTCGGTGTCCTCCACCTCGCCCAGGCGGTGCAGCCGGTGCTGCGCGACCTCGCCGTACCCGTGCTCCGGCGCCTCGCCGAGGAGGTGGGCTGCACGGCGCACCTCACGGTCGCCGACGGCGACGAGGCGCTGGCGCTGGCGGTGGTGGAGCCCTCGTGGACGCACTTCCACGTCGCCTACCGGGTCGGGTCCCGCCACCCCCTCGGGCAGGGGGCGGCCGGACGGGCCATCCTGCTCGGCCGGGACCCCGATCCCTCCGGCTGGTACGTCGCGACGGCCGGTGAGCTGCAGGCCGGGGCCCGCGGGCTGGCGGCCCCGGTGCGCGGCGTCGAGGGGCTCGAAGCCAGCCTGGGCATCGTCACCCTGGGTGACCTGGACGAGGGGCGGCTGGCCCCCCGGCTCCTCGAGGCCGCCCGGGAGCTCGCCGCGGCCCTGCGCTGAGCGGTCGGGCCCTCACTCCAGGGACTCCTCGACCAGGGGCAGGACGCGGTGGGGGACCTGGGTGGCCAGGGCGATCACGGTCGAGGAGCGGACGATGCCCGGGTCCGAGAGCACGGCGTCGATGACCCGCTGGAGGTCGGCGTTGCTGCGTGCGACCACCCGGGCCCACATGTCGCCGGCGCCGGTGATCGTGCACGCCTCCAGCACCTCGGGGATGGTGGCGAGGTGTCCCGCGACGGCCTCGTGGCCGTAGCCCTGCCGGATCTCCAGGGTCAGGAAGGCCGTCACCGGGTAGCCGATCGCCTCCGGGTCCAGCACCGGCCCCCACCCCGCGATCACCCCGGAGCGCACCAGCTTGTCCAGGCGCGCCTGCACCGTGCCCCGGGCGACCCCGAGCCGCCGCGACGCCTCCAGCACGCCGATCCGCGGCTCGTCGGTGAACAGGGCGAGCAAAGTGCTGTCCAGTGCGTCCACGAAGGCTCCCCCAGGTGAGCAGATTGACCAGTGGTTCAGTCAAGAGTTGCACAGTTTGTGAGCCGCTCGGAAGGGTGGCGCCCATGACTGCGACTTCCGGACACGACACTCCGAGCACCGGCGGGGCGCTCACCCCCGACGAGCTGCGGGCCGACCTCACCCTGGAGCAGCTCCGCGAGCTGGTCGGCCTGGTGGAGTACGACGCCAGCAGCGACCCGTTCCCGGTCACCGCCATGGACGCGGTGTGCTTCGTGGTCGGCAACGCCACCCAGACCGCGTCGTTCTACCAGCTGGCGTTCGGCATGGACCTCGAGGCCTACCGCGGTCCCGAGACCGGGCACCGGGACGCCAAGAGCTACGTCCTGCGCTCCGGGTCCGCCCGCTTCGTCTTCACCGGCGGCGTCACCCCCGACAGCCCGCTGCTGGACCACCACCGCCGGCACGGCGACGGGGTGGTCGACCTCTCCCTCGAGGTGCCCGACGTGGACCGGTGCATCGAGCACGCCCGCTCCTGCGGCGCCACCATCCTCGAGGAGCCGCACGACGTCTCCGACGAGCACGGCACGGTCCGCACCGCGGCGATCGCGACGTACGGCGAGACCCGACACACCCTGGTGGACCGCTCGGACTACCGGGGGCCCTACCTGCCCGGCTACGAGCCCCGCACCACCCGCGTCTCGCGCGTCGAGGGCCACCCGCGCCGGCTGTTCCAGGCCGTCGACCACTGCGTCGGCAACGTGGAGCTGGGGCAGATGGACGAGTGGGTGAGGTTCTACAACCAGGTGCTCGGCTTCACCAACATGGCCGAGTTCGTGGGCGACGACATCGCCACCGAGTACTCCGCCCTGATGAG
>CAZRKV010000006.1:23356-24285 GCA_964600305.1 uncultured Nocardioides sp.
GGTGGCCAGCGGCAACCATCGGGTGAAGAACCCGCTAAAAGAGACGGCCATGGGCAAGAAGCGGTCGCAGATCGATGAGTACCTGGAGTTCTACGACGGCGCGGGCTGTCAGCACATCGCCCTGGCGACCGGTGACATCCTCCGCACGGTCGACATCCTGCGCGACAACGGGATCCAGTTCCTCGACACCCCCGACTCCTACTACGACGACCCGGAGCTGCGGTCCCGCATCGGCGAGGTGCGGGTGCCGATCGAGGAGCTGAAGAAGCGCGGGATCCTCGTCGACCGCGACGAGGACGGCTACCTGTTGCAGATCTTCACCAAGCCGATCGGCGACCGGCCGACGGTGTTCTACGAGTTCATCGAGCGGCACGGCTCGCTGGGCTTCGGCATCGGGAACTTCAAGGCGCTCTTCGAGGCCATCGAGCGCGAGCAGGAGGCGCGCGGGAACCTCTGACCCGCGGCTCAGAGGACCTTGGAGAGGAAGGCTCGGGTGCGCTCCTCCCGGGGGTCCGAGAGCACGTCGGCGGGCCGGCCCCGCTCGATGATGAAGCCCTCGTCCATGAACACCAGCGAGTCGCCGACCTCGCGGGCGAAGCCCATCTCGTGGGTGACCACCAGCATCGTCATCCCCTCGGTGGCCAGGTCCTTCATCACGGCGAGCACGTCCCCGACCAGCTCGGGGTCCAGGGCGCTGGTCGGCTCGTCGAACATCATCATGTCCGGGTCCATCGACAGCGCCCGGGCGATGGCGACCCGCTGCTGCTGCCCCCCGGAGAGGTGCGCGGGGTAGGCGTCCTCCTTCTCCGCCAGCCCGACGCGGGCGAGGTTGCGCCGGGCCACCTCGACCGCCTCCGCCTTGCCCCGCTTGCGCACCCGGTGCTGCGCGATGGTCAGGGTGCGCAGCACCGACAGGTGCGGGAAGAGGT
>CAZRKV010000007.1:0-11929 GCA_964600305.1 uncultured Nocardioides sp.
GCCGACTCGGCGGTGCCGTGGGGCCGACTCGGCGGGGTTCAGCGGGGGGAGGTGAGCGACTCGAGCAGGCGCACGTCGTCCTCGGAGGCCACGCGCCGACCCTCGGGGGGAGCCTCGAGGAGCACCACCTCGTGCTCCTCGCGCAGGCGGGTGACCAGCGCGGCCAGGTCCAGCGACGGCCACGCGGTGAGCTGTTCGACCACCGAGGGCGGCAGCACGACCGGCGAGGCCACGGCGGCGAGCCGGTCCCGGTCCACGGTGCCGCGCACGACGCCCTCGTCGGACTCCTTGACGGTGTCGGTGACCGGGCGCACGCCCACGACCACCACGTCGTCGGCCTGGGCGCGTGCGATGCACTCGACGAGGAAGGTCGGCGGTGTCAGCGGGCACAGGGCGTCGTGCAGCACGAAGGCCTCGCCCGACTGGCGCACCGAGTCCCACGGGGTGCCGACGTCGACCGGCGTCACCCCGGCCTCGTCCAGCGCCCAGCTCGCGGCCCGGACCAGCGGTTCGCCGTGGACCAGGGCGTAGGGCAGGGAGCCGCGCTCCTCGTCGACCACCTGGCCGAGGGCGGGGGCGGAGTCGGTGTCGGCGTCGTACTCGCTCATCCTCGCCACCGTACCGGCGCGCACGGGATCCGCGGCCTCACGCCCCCTCGCCGGACGACGCCGCAGGCAGCGCCCCGCGGACCAGGTCGACCAGCTCGGACGAGACCAGCTCGTGCCGCTCCAGGGTCAGCATGTGGCCCGCGCCCGGCGCGATCAGCAGCCGGGCGCCGTCGATCGCGGCTGCGAGCCGGCGCGCGTGGTGGGGCGGCGTGAGTCGGTCCCGGTCCCCGACCAGGACCCGGGTGGGGACGTCGTCGAAGGCCTTCACCGAGCCGGTGCGCTCGTGGGCCATGAAGTCGCGGTAGAAGCCCTCCATGGTCTCCGGGGGACAGCGGATCAGCTGGTCGACGACCAGGCCCTGGTCGCGCAGCCGCGCGGGCTCGCCGAAGAGGAAGCGGCGCACGACCGACCGCTCCACCCGGGGCTGGGCCCGACGCTGGCGCCGGGTCAGCAGCGCCGCGCGGGCCGCGAGCACGCGCGGGATGGCGGCCTTCGCGGCGGGGTGCATCTCGGGCAGCCCGAGGGTCACGGTGTCCAGCCGGCCCGACGAGGTCGCGACGAACAGGGCGCCGGCCACCCGCTCGAGCAGGTCCGGACGCTCCTCGGCCAGCGACATCATCGTCATCCCGCCGATCGAGTGCCCGGCCAGGACCAGCCGTCCGCGGGGGGCGTGGGTGTCGATCAGGTCACCCATGTCCCGGGCCAGGTGGGGGATCGTGCACGCCGCGGTCCGGGCGCGGTCCGAGCGGCCATGCCCCCGGTGGTCCCAGGTGAGGATCCGGACGGCGTGGCCGAACGTGCGCTGCAGCTCCTCGACCTGGTAGTGCCAGTCCTCGCGGTCGGCGGTCCAGCAGTGGGCCAGCACCGCCGTCACCGGGGCGTCCGGCGGCCCGTGGACGTGGACGTGCAGGTCGAGTCCGTCGAAGGTCCTCACGCGTCGTGGCTCCGATCCGGTACGGCGGCCCCCGGGCCGGCGGGAGTCAGCAGGCGCCGGCAGCGGGGCCGGCCGGGGATCCGCGGCGGTCGCGCGGGCAGCCGGTGTGACACCCGCGATGTAACATCAAGTGTGACATGCCGTCCGCGTCCGCTGGTCCCCGGCGCCGCCGTACCGATGGGAGGATCGAGTCGAGATGAGCGCCCAGACCGAGATGACCATCGACCAGCTCGCGGCCCGGGTCGGCATGACCGTCCGCAACGTGCGTGCCTACGCGGGGCGCGGACTGATCTCCCCGCCCCGGCTGGTGGGTCGCACCGGCTACTACAACTCCGAGCACCTGGCCCGGTTGCAGCTGATCCGGGACCTGATCGACCGCGGCTACACGTTGGGGGCGGTGGAGAAGGCGCTCGCCGAGCAGCGCCCCGGGTCGGCCGGGCATGCCCTGGACCTGCTCTCCGTGCTCTCGGGGCCGGCCCGCGCCGACGAGCCCGAGGAGATGTCGGTCGACGCGCTGAACCGCCTGGCCGGGAGCGAGCGGGACGAGGCCTTCCTCGGCCGGCTCGAGGAGGTCGGGCTGATCGAGCGCCTCGACGACGACCGGGTCCGGTTGCTCCGGCCGGTCCTCGTCCGGGTCGGGGCGGAGGCGCTGTCGCTGGGCCTGGGCCGTGCGACCGTGCTGGCGCTCCTCGACGACCTCGGCGACGCCGTCGGTGCCATCGCCCAGCGCTTCGTGGAGTCCTTCCGAGCCGACGTGTGGCGGCCCTTCCTCGACGCCGGGATGCCGGAGGAGGAGTGGCCCCAGGTCCTGCGCAGCATCGAGAGCCTGCTGCCGATCGCCTCGCGGGCCGTCGTCGCCGCCTTCCGGGACGAGCTCTCCACCGCCGTGGAGTCGGCCCTGGGCGAGGAGCTGGGGAACATGAGCGGCGAGCAGATCAAAGCGATGTTCGGGCGCGACGGGGACTGACCCCGGCTCACCCGTCCGAGGCGACCACGAGCGCCGTGGCGATCGCCGCCACGCCCTCCCCGCGGCCGGTGAGTCCCAGGCCGTCGGTCGTCGTGGCCGCGACGGTGACCGGTGCCCCCACGGCCCTCGACAGGGTCTCCTCCGCCTCGGCCCGGCGCGGGCCCAGCCGGGGTCGGATCCCCACGACCTGGATCGCCACGTTGCCCACGTCGAAGCCGGCGGCCCGCACGCGGCGTACCGTCTCGGCGAGGAGGGCGGTGCCGGAGGCCCCCGCCCAACGCGGGTCGGAGGTGCCGAAGGTGCTCCCCAGGTCGCCGAGCCCGGCCGCCGAGAGCAGGGCGTCGCAGGCGGCGTGCGCCGCGACGTCGGCATCGGAGTGACCGGCCAGCCCCTGCTCCTCCTCGGGCCAGGCCAGCCCCGCCAGGTGCATCGGCACCCCGTCGACCAGGCGGTGCACGTCGACGCCGATTCCGGTCCGTGGGGTGTGGCTCACGCACCCGATCATGCCTGAGCGACAATCATCCCATGCGGACCCCTCGCGGCGCCTGGGTGCTCGGCGGAGTCCTGGCCGGACTCGCCGGGACGGCCGTCAGCCACGCGGTGGCGATGGCGCTGCACCTTCGGGAGTCGCCGATGCAGGCCGTGGCCTCCCTCGTGGTGCGGGCGACCCCCGGGCCGGTCTCGGACCTGGCGATCGGCAACCTCGGGTCCGCCGCCAAGCCGGTGCTGCTCACCGCGATCGGGCTCGGGCTGCTGGTGCTCTTCGCCCTCGCCGGCCTGCTGGCACGGCGCCGCTGGTGGGCCGGGCTGGTCCTCCCGCTGGCCCTGGCCGCGATCGGCGCCACCGCCATGCTGCTGCGACCCGAGATCCGTGGCCCCCTCGACCTGCTCCCGGTGCTGGCCGCCCTGGTCACCTGGGTCGGGTGCCTGGCCCTGGTCCTCCTGCCGCTGCGGCGGAGCGAGGCCGCGGCGAGCGCCCCCTCGCGGCGGGCCTTCCTCCTGGGAGCCGGCGCGGTGGCGCTGCTCGCCGCGGTCGGGGGAGTGGCCGGCCAGCTGCTGCGTGGTGCCCGTGACCGGGTCGAGGAGACCCGCCGCCTGCTGCGGCTGCCCCTGGAGGCGGTCCCGCCCGTGCTGGAGTACGAGGTCGACCAGACCCTGTCCGACCTCGCGCCGTGGCGGACGCCCAACGACGACTTCTACGTCGTCCACACCGCCCTCGCGGTGCCGACCGTGGACCCCTCCGCGTGGCGGCTGCGGATCCACGGGATGGTGGAGCGCGAGCTCGAGCTCACCCTGGAGGACCTGGTGCGCCGTCCCGTCACCGAGGCCTGGATGACCCTCGGGTGCGTCTCCAACGAGGTGGGGGGCGACCTGGTCGGCAACGCCTGGTGGAGCGGGGTCCGGGTCGCCGAGGTGCTCGCCGAGGCCGGGGTGGACCCGAGGGCGGACGCGGTGCTCCAGACCTCCGAGGACGGGTGGACCTGCGCGACCCCGCTCGCCGCCCTCACCGACGAGCGCTCCGCGATGCTCGCCTTCGGGATGAACGGCGAGCCGTTGCCGGTCGAGCACGGCTTCCCGGTGCGCACCGTGGTCCCCGGCCTGTACGGCTACGTGTCGGCCTGCAAGTGGGTGGTCGACCTCCAGGTGACCCGCTTCGACCGGGTGGAGGCCTACTGGACCTCCCGCGGCTGGGCCGAGCGGGCCCCGGTCCGCCAGGCGTCCCGCATCGACGTGCCCCGGCAGGGGCAGGCGGTCCGGCCCGGCCCCCTGCGCGCGGCGGGGGTCGCCTGGCACCAGCACACCGGCGTGGAGCAGGTCGAGGTCCAGCTCGACGGGGGCGGGTGGCAGTCCACCGTGCTGGGCGGCGTACCGTCCGTGGACACCTGGCGCCAGTGGGTCGTCGACCTCGACGTCGCGCCGGGCGACCACGTGCTGCGGGTCCGCTCGGTCAACGGCGAGGGAGAGGTCCAGTCGGGAATCCTGCGCGACCCGGTCCCCGACGGGGCCACCGGGTGGCACGAGATCGAGTTCACCGTCGAGGAGGAGACATGAGCCACCCCGAGGACTTCGCCCGACGGGACGGTTGCGCCCTGGTGGTCGGCGGCAGCGGGGGCCTGGGCCTCGCCGTCGTGCGGATGCTCGCCGAGCGGGGTTCGCACGTGGGCCTGACCTACCGCCAGCGCGCCGAGGCGGCCGCGGGTGCGGAGGAGGCGGTCCGCCAGTGGGGGCGCCAGGCCCGCACCTGGCAGCTGGACGTCAGCGACCCCGACCGGAGTGCCCGCGTGGTCGAGGAGGCCGCGGCGGCCTTCGGCGGCATCCACACGCTCGTGCACGCCGCCGGCCCGCACGTGCCGATGCAGCACCTGTCCCGCACCTCGCCGCGCGACCTGGCCGACCAGCTGCACGACGACGCCGGCGGCTTCTTCAACGTCGTGCACGCGGCCCTGCCGGTGCTCCGCGAGTCCGGGGGGTCGATCGTCGCCGTGACCACGGCCGCGACCACCCGCTACCCGGTCCGCGACGGCCTGAGCGTCGCGCCCAAGGGGGCGGTCGAGGCGCTGGTGCGCGGCCTCGCCGTCGAGGAGGGCCGGTACGGCGTCCGCGTCAACGCGGTCGGCCCCGGCATGCTCACCGACGGCATGTCCGCGCGGCTGATCGCCTCCGGCGACCTCGGCGACGAGGCCCTCGCGGTGGCCCGGGGCAACATCCCGCTGCGGCGCTTCGGCACCGCCCACGACGTGGCCGAGGCCGTGTGCTTCCTGGCCTCGGACCGGGCGGACTTCGTCAGCGGCCAGAAGATCGACGTCGACGGCGGCTACGGGGTGTAGCCGCCGCCGGCCGTCACCAGTTGCCGGGTCCGCCCCGCGGGAGGTCGTGGTGGGGGTCGGTGACCACGTAGGTCAACCCGTCCTTGGTCATCCACGCCCGCTCGAACTGGGCGCGGTCGTAGACCCGTCGTACGCTCCCGTTGTTCGGTGCGGCCGGGTCGTTGACGATCACGTCCCCGTCGGCCTCGAAACCGCGGATCACCATCAGGTGGCCCGGTGTCGAGCGGATCGGGGCGCCGCGCAGCTCGCCGGCCCGGAAGGACAGCGAGATCACCAGCGGGATGCCGTGCCGGATGAACCGCTCGGCCTGGCGCAGGTCGGTGAGCCGGGTGACGAAGGCCTGCCCGCGGACCCCGACCCGGGTGCCGGCGTAGGCGGTGTTGAACGGCCAGTTGCCCGCCCCGTCGTAGGAGTAGTCGAAGCTGAGCCGGGCGGCGTGGTCGACCGCCGGGTTCGGGTGCCCGCCCGGGGTCCACTTCGGCCTGGGGAGGCGGCCGTAGTAGCCGAGGACCATCGAGGTGGAGGTCGGTGAGCACCACGCCGCACCGCCGCCACCCCACTGCGGGTAGTGGCCACGGTGGATCATCTGCGAGAACCGGGGCACGTCGAGCTCACGCGTTCCCCGCATCGTCGTGCGTGACGTGGTGCGGCCGCCCCCGGGGAAGCGGGAGACCGTCGCGCCCACCCGGGAGAGCATCGGGGACTTCCGGGCGCGCGGCTTCTTCAGGAAGACCACGCGGATCCGCCACCGGTCGACCCGCACGCCGGAACCGGCGGCCCAGGTGTCGACGTTGACGCGGCCCAGGTCGTCGGGTTGCGCCCCGCGGGTGCGGCGCTTGAAGTGCCGGTCCTGGTTGGCCCAGACCGCGATCGTGTCCCAGGAGCTCTTGCCGCTCGCCCCCCGGGCCTGGACCTGGATGCGGATCCGCGACTTGCCGGGGGTGCGGCCGTTCCAGGAGGGGATCAGTTCGTCGAAGTCGAACCCGCCCTTGACCCACGGGGAGATCCACCGGGAGACGTGCCAGTGCTTGCGCCTCGCCTGGGGGTCGGCGCTCATCATCAGCCGACGCTTGGCCACGGTGGTGCCCACGTGGCGGCCGTTGCGCAGGCGCCAGGGCCGGTCCCAGGCGTGGTGGTGGACCTGCGGGGTGGCCGCGGCCTCGGCGGCCGGTGCTGCCCCGGGAACCGCGGCCGGGACCGCGCTGAGCATGCCCGCGGTCAGCAGGGTGGTGGCGGCGATGGCGACACGCCGCTCGGCGGTACGACGGAATTTGGTCACTCGGGCACCATAATTCACAGTGGACACATCTGTCACCGGGTTGCCTGAGGTGGTCCCGCGAATCCGGTCCGGGCCCTCCTGCCTCATAGACTGGGCCGGGTGACCATCCGGCTCCACGACACCGCCGCCCGCGACCTCCGCGACTTCGTCCCGCGCGAGGAGGGACGCGCGAGCATCTACGTCTGTGGCCTGACCGTCCAGTCCGAGCCGCACGTGGGCCACGTCCGCTCCGCGGTGAACTTCGACGTGCTGCGCCGCTGGCTCGAGGCCAGCGGCCTCGAGGTCACCTTCATCCGCAACATCACCGACATCGACGACAAGATCCTGCTCAAGGCCGAGGAGCAGGGCCGTCCCTGGTACAACCTCGCCTACGACATGGCCCGTCGCCTCGACGACGCCTACCGCTCCCTCAACGTCGCCCCGCCGACGTACGAGCCGCTCGCGAACGGGCACGTCCCCGAGATGATCGAGCTGATCGAGCGCCTCGTGGCCACCGGGCACGCCTACGCGGCCGAGGACGGGTCCGGCGACGTCTACTTCGACGTGCGCTCCTGGCCGGTGTACGGCGAGCTCACGCGCCAGTCGGTGGCCGACATGGAGCCCGCCGAGGACGCGGACCCGCGCGGCAAGCGCGACCCCCGCGACTTCGCCCTGTGGAAGGGGCACAAGGACACCGAGCCGGAGACCGCGGCCTGGCCCTCGCCGTGGGGGCGCGGGCGCCCGGGCTGGCACATCGAGTGCTCGGCCATGGCCGGCAAGTACCTCGGACCGGCCTTCGACATCCACGGCGGTGGCGTCGACCTGCGCTTCCCCCACCACGAGAACGAGCTGGCCCAGTCCCGGGCCGCGGGCGCCGACTTCGCGGCGTACTGGCTGCACAACGCCTGGATCACCACCGCCGGCGAGAAGATGTCGAAGTCGCTGGGCAACTCGCTGCTGATCCCCGCGGTGCTCGAGCGGGTGCGCGGGATCGAGCTGCGGTTCTACCTGGTGGCGGCCCACTACCGCTCGCGGGTGGAGTTCAGCTTCGAGGCGCTCGAGGAGGCGGCGGCCGGGTTCCGGCGCATCGAGCACTTCCTGGACCGGGCCACCGCCGTGCTCCACGAGGCCGACTCGGCGCCGCTCGTCGACCCCGGCGTGCGTCCACCGTCACGCCGGGACGTCCCCGCCGCGTTCGCCGAGGCGATGGACGACGACCTGGGTACGCCGGCCGCGGTCGCGGTCCTGCACGACACCGTCCGGGAGGGCAACCGGCTGCTCGGCGGCGGGGCCTCCGAGGAGCTGGCCGCCGTGGCCGGGCGCGTGCGCGGGATGCTGCGGGTGCTCGGGCTCGACCCGGCCGACCCCGCCTGGGGCGGGGACGCGCGTGCGGATGCCCGGATGGCCGAGGCCGTGGACGCGCTCGTCTCCGGGCTGCTGGAGCAGCGGGCCCGGGCCCGGGCCGAGAAGGACTTCGCGACCGCGGACGCGATCCGCGACCAGATCAAGGCGGCCGGGGTCGAGGTCGAGGACACCCCCGACGGCCCCACGTGGAACCTCGCGTGACGCGCGCGGCCAACCCCCGGGAAGGGACACGCTGATGGCAGGGAACTCACGCCGCCGCGGAGCGGTGCGCAAGTCGTCCAAGGGCAACCCGACGGCCGGGTCCGGGGGCCGGCGCCGCCGCGGGCTCGAGGGCAAGGGGCCGACGCCCCGCGCCGCCGAGCGCCCCAACCACAAGGCCTACCGGGCCCGCAAGCGCAGCGAGCGCGAGGCCGCCGCCCGCCCGCGCCGGACCGGGGAGGAGCCGGAGTGGATCGTGGGCCGCAACTCCGTGGTCGAGGCGATGCGGGCTGGCGTCCCGGTCGCCGGCCTCTACGTCGCCGAGGGCACCGAGCGGGACGCCCGGGTGCGCGAGGCCTTCCGCCTGGCCGCGGACGGCGGCGTACCGCTGCTGGAGGTGCCGCGCCCGGAGCTGGGTCGGCTCGCGGGCGTCACCCACCACCAGGGGCTGGCCGCGAAGGTCCCGGCGTACCGCTACGCCCACCCCGACGACCTGGTCGAGCAGGCGCGCGAAGCCGGGCGGGCCCCGCTGCTCGTGGCGCTGGACTCGGTCACCGACCCGCGCAACCTCGGTGCCGCCATCCGTTCGGCCGCCGGCTTCGGCGCCGACGGGGTGCTCGTGCCGGAGCGGCGGGCGGCCGGGGTCACCGCCGCGGCCTGGAAGTCCTCGGCCGGGGCTGCGGCGCGGGTGCCGGTCGCGCGCGCGGTGAACCTCGTGCGCCAGCTCAAGGCCTACCAGCAGGCCGGCTGCATGGTGGTGGGCCTGGCCGCCGACGGCGACCTCTCCCTCCCGGACCTGGTCGCCGACGAGGACCTCGCCGCCGGGCCCCTGGTGGTCGTCGTGGGCTCGGAGGGCAAGGGCCTCTCCCGGCTCGTCTCCGAGACCTGCGACCACCTGGTCTCCATCCCCATGGCCGACGACCTCGAGTCGCTCAACGCCTCCGTCGCCGCTTCCGTCACCCTCTACGCCATCGCCCAGGCGCGCACCCTCGCGAGCCCCTGACCCGCCGAACCGTCAGTCGTGGAGCGTCGAGCCGTCAGCGGTGGCGCGTCGAACCGTCCGCGGGGCGAGCTCAGCCACGCCGGACGTCGTACCGCCGGGGGCCGCGGGCGTAGCGCCGACGGCCACGCGCGCCCCGCTCGGCCAGCACCGTCCGCAGCTCGGTGACCCACCACACGCGGCCCCGCTCGTCGAGGTCGTCCTTGCCGATGACGATGACGTGCCACCCACGCCGGCGCAGCCAGGCTCGGCGTCCCTCGTCGTGGGCGCGTTGCTCGTCCCCGTGGAACTCCTCGCCGTCGTACTCCACCACGACCTTCAGGTGCGGCCACGCCAGGTCGAGCCGGTAGACGGGCCGGCCCCGGTGCTCGACCCACCACTGTGACCGCGGCGCGGGGATGCCCTCGTCGTGGATGATGCCGCGGGTGAAGGATTCGCCGCGCGACTCCGCCTTCGGGTCCACGAGTGGCACCAGCTCCCGCAGCTGTACGACGCCCCGCCGGCCCCGGAACCGCGGCAGGACCCGCTGGAAGTCCTCGACGCCGAGTGCGTGCTCCCGGGCGAAGGCGTCGAGCGTGGCGAGTGCGGAGTAGCGCCCCCACAGACAGGCGAGGTCACACGCCGTGCGCACGGGGGTCGTGACCGGCACGCCCCCCACCTCGGTGATGTCGGTCGGAGCCAGGTCGCGCTCGGCGCCGTACACCGCGGTCCGCCGGGTGCGGGTGTGGCCGCGGAGGGCGACCACCTCCAGCGGCGGTGGCCCGGTTGCGGCTTCGTGGACGTCGAAGCAGTCCACCCCCCACAGCCAGGCGGCCGTACGGTCCACCAGGACGGTGTGCGCCGGCAGTACGAGGGCGGCGGCGCGGGCCCGGAGGTCCACGTCGTCGGGGAGATCGGCGGGGACGTAGACACCGGTGTAGGGGCGGCGCAGGTGGCCGGCCACGCGGAGCCGGCGCAGGTCGTGACGGGACAGCCCGAGCCTCGGGGCTTCGGAGGCGTGGAACGGGTGAGCAGGGAGTTGCATGGACCACAGGCTCGGTGATGTCGGCGGGGCCGCGCGGGGTCGCTGCGGCGGCCTGTGGACAACCGGCCGGGGTCGACCGCTCGTTGCGCCAGGAGTGACGGTTCGTCGCGCCGTGCGTGACGGTTCGTGGCGGCGTGCGTGACGGTTCGTCGGGCTTTGTACGCTGACGGGATGCCGATCACGAGGACCCGGGCGCTGCACGTCCTCGTCGCCCTCGCGGTGTGGCTGGTCGTGGCCGCAGCGGTGTCGCTGGCGCTGTTCCTGGACAGCAGTCGCTCCACCGTCGTCGCCAGCCACGACGCGGTGGTCTCGCCCACCCTGGACGGTCGGGTGACCCTGCGGTCGGGTCCGTTCCTGCCCGACGTCCGACTGGACGGCGAGGGGCCACTCGGGGTGGACGTCCAGCTGGGCAAGACCACCGCCGAGTCGACCGAGGAGCTCACCCAGCGCTACGCGCTGATCGCCACCAACCCCGAGGGGCAGGTGGCCAAGGTCCGCCTCCTCGTCGAGGACATGGCGCTGGCGGCGCTGCTGCGGGGCGGGATCGTGGCGCTGCTCCCACTGGGGGTCTGGTTCCTCCTGGGCGGCGCCAGGCGGCGGGTGATCGCCCAGCGCCTGCGCAGCCCCCGCGGGGTGGCGGCGTCCGTGGCAGTGCTGCTGCTCGGGGTCGTCGCCTGGCAGCCGTGGCAGGCGGACGGCCGCGAGGCCCGCGCCGAGGTCCGGTGGGCGCCGCTGGGGGAGTACGTCACGGGCATCCCGGTCCCCGAGGAGGCAGCCGGCATCGAGGTGCGCACCGACGTCACCACCGCGCAGACCCGCCGGCTCCTGGAGAGCCTGGTCGACACCTACGAACGCAGCCAGGAGTTCTACGCGGACGCGCGGGGGGCCGCCGATGATCTCGCGCTGCGCGAGCCCGCCGACGACGAGACCGTGGCGGTCATGGTCACCGACCGGCACGACAACATCGGCATGGACGCCGTCGCCCGCGCGATCGGTGACCAGGCCGGGGCCACCGCGGTGCTCGACGCCGGTGACGACACCTCGACGGGGTCGGAGTGGGAGGCCTTCAGCCTCGACTCACTGGACGAGGCGTTCGACGGGTACGACAAGTACGCGGTCGCCGGCAACCACGACCACGGCGACTTCGTGCCCGAGTACCTCGCGGCCCGCGGCTGGACGACGCTGGACGGGCAGGTGGTCGAGGGGCCGGGTGGCTCCACCCTGCTCGGTGCCCACGACCCCCGCGCGAGCGGGCTCGGCACCTGGCGCGAGGAGACCGGGGTGACCTTCGCCGAGCAGAAGCAGCTGCTGGCCGACGCCGCCTGCGGGGCCGAGGAGCGGATCTCCACCCTGCTCGTCCACGACGCGAACGTCGGCAGCCTGGCGCTGGACCGTGGCTGCGTCGACCTCGTCGTCGGGGGCCACCACCACACCCGGACCGGTCCGACCCTCGTCCAGGGCGAGAACGGCCAGGTCGGCTACTCCTTCACCAGCGGCACCACCGGCGGGGCGGCGTACGCGATCGCGGTGGGCAGCAAGCTCCGTCGGCCCGCGGAGGTCTCCCTGATCACCTACCGCGCGGGGCGCCCGGTCGGCGTGCAGTCGGTGGTGTTGCGCACCGACGGCAGGTTCGAGGTCGAGGAGTACGTCGAGATGCCGCTGCTGCCCGTCGAGGACGAGGACGCGTCCGAGGGGGAGGGCCCGGAGGACGAGTCCGAGGGGGACGTGCCTGAGAACGAGGGCGAGG
>CAZRKV010000007.1:12029-18633 GCA_964600305.1 uncultured Nocardioides sp.
ACGAGGGCGAGGACGAGGGCGAGGACGAGGGCGCCGAGTAGCCGGCTACTCCGCCGGCGGCGGGGTGAGCGCCTCCTCCGGACGGGTCGTGAGCACGTGGTCGATGTAGTCGCGCGCGGTCTCGAAGATGTCCACCTCGTGCCCGGCCTCCTCCGAGAGGCGCCACCGGTGCTCGAGGATCTCGTGGAACAGCTCGGGGGGCTCGCGCCGGCCACCCAGCTCCGCGGGGACCATCGCCGAGATCGGCTCGTAGACCTCGGTGAGCCAGCGGTTCGCCACCAGCGACCGGTCCTCCCCGGCGAGGCCGTGGTGCGCGGCGAAGGCCGCCATGTCCCCGAGCAGGCGACGGGCCTGGTTGTCCTCCACGTCCAGGCCGGTGAGCGCCTGCAGCTCGCGCCGGTGGTGGCCCAGCTCGACCACCCGGGGCTGGATCCGGACCTGGTCGCCGTCGAAGTCGGTGACGATGTCGATCTCCTCGACGTCGAAGCCGAGGTCGCCCAGCCGTTCGATCCGCTGCTCGATGCGCCACATCTCCTGGGTGGTGAACTCCTCCTCCCCGGTGAGCTCGTTCCAGAGGACGTCGTACCGCTCGCGCAGCTGCTCCACCACGGCGCGCGCCTCGAGCTCGCCCTCGACCGACCCGCTCGCCTGCAGGTCGAGCAGCTCGGCGAAGACGTTCTCGACGCCGATGGTCAGGTCGTGCTCGCGCATCCCGGGGGACAGCGAGGGCTGCAGCTCGCCGGTCTCGGCGTCGACGAGGTACGCCGCGAACTCGCCCGCGCTGCGCCGGAACAGGACGTTGGACAGCGACACGTCGCCCCAGAAGAAGTCGGCCAGGTGCAACCGGACGAGGAGCACGACCAGGGCGTCGATGAGGGAAGGGAGGTTGGCGGCGGTGAGGCCGTGGGCGAAGAGGCTGCGGTAGGGCAGGGAGTACTGCAGGTGCTGGGTGAGCAGGCAGGCCGGGAGCTCCTCCCCGTGCGCGTCGGTGCGGCCGGTCACCACGCCCTGTGGGAGCACGGCCGGGAGTCCCAGCCGGTGCAGGTCGCGCAGCAGGCGGTACTCCCGGAACGCCAGTGGCTCCTGGGTCTCCTTGATGGCATAGGTGCGGCGGCCCAGGCGCACGATGCGCACGACGTGCCGGGACAGCCCGCGGGGGAGCGGGACGACGTACTCGTCGCTCCACTCCTCCAGCGGCGTCGACCACGGCAGCTGCACGATCGCCGGGTCGGGCCGGTGCGCCACGATCCGCATGGCCATGCCGGACACCCTAGCGCCGGTGACTACGATGTGGCGCGGCGTCGGACCACCGGCGGCCGGCCGGTGTAGCTCAGTTGGCAGAGCGCCTCACTTGTAATGAGGATGTCGCGGGTTCGACTCCTGTCACCGGCTCCGATCCCGGTTCGCCCCACGTCCGGGGCCTCTCGGGTCACCGCACCCGGCGTACCTCGAACTCGCAGGCCGGGTGGGCGATCGCGTCCTGGGCGGCGATGATCCGCAGCTCGCGCTCCCCGCTGTCCAGCGTGGCCTGCAGCACCGCGAAGACCGAGGAGGCGGTGCGGGCCAGCGCCGTGGCCGGGTCCTGCGTGGAGAGCAGGTGGGCGGTGAACAGGGCGGAGGTCAGGTCGCCGGAGCCGTTGGCCTTCAACGGCAGCCGGGGGGTGTCGACGAGCCAGGCCCCGTCCCCGGTGACCGCGAGCAGGCCGATCCGGCCCTCGGGGTCCTCCTCGGGCGGGAAGCTCGTGACCAGGACGGTCCCGGGCCCCAGGTCGCGGGCGAGGTCGGCGGAGTCCAGCGTCTCGGCCAGGGTCCGCGGCTCGGTGTGGGTCATGAAGCCCAGCTCGAACTGGTTGGGCGTGATGATGTCGGCCCGGGGCACCACCCGTTCGCGGATGATCGGCGGGATGGTGGGGTCCACGAAGCAACCGGAGGTGGCGTTGCCCATCACCGGGTCGCAGGTGTACGACGCCGCGGGGTTGGCCGCCTTCACCCGGTCGACGGCGTCCAGGATCACGTCGGCGATGTCGGCGCTGCCCTGGTATCCCGACAGCACGCCGTCCAGCTCACCGAGCACGCCCCGCTCCTCGATGCCGGTGATCACCTCGCGGACGTTGTCGGCCCCCAGCATCGGACCGCGCCACGCGCCGTACCCGGTGTGGTTGGAGAAGTGCACGGTGAACACCGGCCAGGCCTCGTGACCCAGGCGCTGGAGCGGGAAGACGGCCGCGGAGTTGCCGACGTGGCCGTAGGCGACCGAGGACTGGATCGAGAGGAACTTCACGGGGGCGATCCTACGGGGCAGGGCAGCGGCGGTCCGACCCCGCGAAATCCGCATACCACTGGTACGTGGAACTAGAACACGTTACAGTGAGCGGGCGTGTGGCGGTCGTCACCGCGCCCTGCGTGACGCGCGAGCCGTGCCCGTCGCGTGCGAGCGTCGCAACCTGCGAGTCGAGTGAGGTCTCATGGCGAAGAGGAAGCCCCTGGTCAACGAGGCGGAGTACGTCGTCGTCGGGGCCGGCAGCGCCGGGTCCGCGGTGGCCTCCCGGCTCGCGCAGGCCGGGCACACCGTGGTGCTGCTGGAGGCGGGCCGCAGTGACCACCGCCAGTTCATGGTCAGCAAGCCCGGGATGATCGGCCCGATGCACTCGGTGCCGCAGGCCAAGGCGCCCTACGACTGGGGCTACTACACCGTGCCCCAGCGGCACGCGAACAACCGGCGGATCCCCCAGACCCGGGGCAAGGTGCTCGGTGGGTCGAGCTCGGTCAACGGCATGCTCTGGGTGCGGGGCAACCGGGCCAACTACGACGCCTGGGCCGCGGAGGGCAACACCGGCTGGGACGCCGACAGCGTGAACGCCGTCTACAAGCGGATCGAGGACTTCGAGGACGGCGAGGACGCCTGGCGCGGTGCCGGCGGGCCGATCCGGGTCACCCGGCACACCGACCCGACCGAGGCGACCCACCAGTTCATCCAGTCCACCGCCGACACCCTCGGGGTGAAGGTCCTCGCCGACTACAACGGCGAGAGCCAGGAGGGCGTCGGCATCTTCCAGCAGAGCGTGGACCGCGGCCTGCGCTACAGCTCCTCGCGCGGCTACCTCACCGGCCGGGACCTGCCGACCCTCTCGGTCCAGACCCGGGTCCACGTGGCCCGGGTCGTCATCCGCGACGGCCGCGCCACCGGCGTCGAGGTGATCGACGCCGACGGCTCCCGTCGTACGATCCACGCCGCCCGGGAGGTCGTGGTCTCGGCCGGGGTGTTCGGGTCGCCCCAGGTGCTGATGCTCTCCGGGGTCGGGCCGGCCGACCACCTCGACGAGCACGGCCTCGCGGTGCGCGCCGACCTCCCCGTCGGTGACAACCTGCACGACCACCTGTTCGTGCCGCTGACCTACCACGTCGACAACGCCCCGCACCGGGGTACGGCGGCGTACTTCGCGCGCGGCCTGGCCCGGGAGGTGCTGCGCCCCGGAACCTCCTTCCTGGCCAACTCGGTCTTCGAGTCGACCGCCTTCGTCCGCACCTCGATGGCCACCGACGTGCCCGACCTGCAGCTGCACCTGCTGCCGTGGGCCTACCCGTCACCGAACCAGGACGCCCCGATCCGGCACGAGGTGGATCCGCGCACGGCGGTGACGGTGATGTCGACCCTGATCTACCCGCGCAGCCGCGGCACCGTGCGGTTGGCCACCAACGACCCGCGCTCGGCGCCGCTGATCGACTTCAACTACCTCGCCGAGCCCGAGGACCGGAAGGTGCTGCTGGAGGGGGTCGCCATGATCCGCGAGATCATGGGCGGCGCCGCGTTCGGGGGCCACGTGAAGTCCGAGATCCATCCCGGCCCCGCCCTCGGCCCCCGGGAGATGGAGCGGGAGGTGTTCGACCGCGCGACGACCGTCTACCACGGCGTCGGGTCCTGCCGGATGGGTGTGGACGAGCGCGCCGTCGTGGACCCGCAGCTCAGGGTCCGCGGCATCGAGGGCCTGCGCGTCGCCGACGCCTCGGTCATGCCCGCCATCACCGGCGGCAACACCAACGCGCCCTCGATCATGATCGGCGATCGTTGCGCCGAGCTGATCCTGTCCGAGAACTGATCCAGCCCGACCCCGGAGGTCCCCATGGTCACCCAGCGCCCCGCCTCGATCACCGACGACCTGCTCCAGCGGCTGGTCTCCCGCGTCCCCTCCACCGCCGGCGGCACCTGGAAGCTGACCGAGGTCTACACCGGCGAGGTCCTGGTGGAGCTGCCGCAGTCCACGCCGGCGGACGTCGAGGCGGCGTACGCCACCGCGCGCGAGGCGCAGCGCGAGTGGTCGCAGTGGTCGCTGCGCAAGCGGCGATCGGTCTTCAAGAAGTTCCACCAGCTGGTGCTCGACCACCACTCGACGATCACCGACCTGATCCAGGCCGAGAGCGGGAAGGCGCGGCGGATGGCGGCCGAGGAGGTCGCCGACGTCCCGATGGTGACCAGTCACTACCTCAAGCGCGCCCCGAGGCTGCTGCAGCCGCGCAAGCACGCCGGCCCGATGCCGGTGATCTCCAGCTCGACCGAGATCCGGCAGCCCAAGGGGGTCGTCGGGATCATCGCGCCGTGGAACTTCCCCTTCGCCACCGGCATCAGCGATGCGGTCCCCGCGCTGCTGGCCGGCAACGGCGTCGTGGTCAAGCCCGACAACAAGACGGCGCTCTCCCCGCTGTACGGCGTGGAGCTGCTCGAGCGCGCCGGCCTGCCCCGGGGCCTGTTCCAGGTCGTGTGCGGCGAGGGGCCCGACGTGGGGCCGACGCTCATCGACCACGCGAACTACGTGATGTTCACCGGCTCCACCGCGACCGGCCGGGTGGTCGGTGAGCGGGCCGGGCGGAACCTGATCGGCGCCTGCCTCGAGCTGGGCGGGAAGAACCCGATGATCGTGCTCGACGACGCCGACGTCGACGAGACGGTGCAGGGCGCGCTGTTCGGGGCCTTCGGCAACACCGGCCAGATCTGCATGCACATCGAGCGGATGTACGTCCACGACTCGATCTACGACGAGTTCCGCGACAAGTTCGTGGCCGCCGCTGGGGCGATGCGGATGGAGGCGGCGTACTCCTACGAACCCGACCTCGGCTCCCTGATCTCCACCGAGCACCGGGACCGGGTGATCTCGCACGTGGACGACGCGGTGGCCAAGGGGGCACGGGTGCTCTGCGGCGGCCGGGCGCGGCCCGACGTCGGTCCGGCATTCTTCGAGCCCACGGTGCTCGAGGGCGTCACCCAGGACATGCTCGCCGGCAGCGTCGAGACCTTTGGGCCGGTGGTGGCGCTGCACCGCTACTCCGACGTGGACGAGGCCGTCGCCCTGGCCAACGACACCGACTACGGGCTGAACGCCTCGGTGTGGGGCGGCGACCTGGACCGGGCCGCGGCCGTCGGCAGGCGCATCCAGGCCGGCAACGTCAACGTCAACGACATCCTCGCGTCTGCCTACGCCTCCATGGGCACGCCCTCCGGCGGCGTCAAGCAGTCCGGCGTCGGCGCCCGGCACGGGGACCAGGGTCTGCTGAAGTACACCGACGTGCAGAACGTCGCGGTGCTCAAGAAGCAGGTGATGGGCCCGCAGCCCGGCCAGAGCTATGAGGACTACAACAAGCAGATGCTGATGTCGCTGAAGCTGATGCGCCGTACCGGGCTGCGCTGAGGTCGGCCGCCCTCAGGCGACCTGCAGCGACCGCGTGGACAGCCCCATCCAGAACCCGTCGAACATCTGCTCGCCCGGGGCGTCGGGGCGGGTGGCGGCGCCGAGCGTGATGAACAGCGGGGTGTAGTGCTCGACCGTGGGGTGGGCGTAGGGCATGCCCGGCGCGCGGGTGCGGTACGCCGCGAGCTCGTCCACGTCACCGCGGGCCAGGGCCTCGCCGGCCCAGGCGTCGAAGTCGCTGGACCAGCCGGGCGCCTCGGCCTCGATGCGGAACTCGGTGAGGAACGGCAGCCCGTGGGTGAGGAAGCCGGACCCGATCACCAGCACGCCCTCGTCCCGCAGCTCCTGCAGCCGCCGGCCGATCCCGAGCAGGCGGTAGGGGTCCTGGGTCGGGAGCGACATCTGGACGACCGGGATCCCGGCCTCGGGGTACATCACCCGCAGCGGGACCCACGCCCCGTGGTCGAGGCCGCGGGAGGCGTGCTGGTGCACCGGTTCGCCGTTCGGCATCAGCGAGGCCACCCGCTGCGCCAGGGCCGTGGAGTCCGGCGCGGGGTAGGTCATCTCGTAGTACTTGGGGTGGAACCCGCCGAAGTCGTAGACCAGGGGTGCCTGGCTCGCCGAGAGGCTGATCGGTGCGGACTCCCAGTGGGCGCTCACGATCAGGATCGCCCGGGGGCGGGGGAGGTCGGCGGCCAGGCCGGCCAGCTGGCCCGACCACACCGGGTCGTCGAGCAGGGGTGGCGCTCCGTGGCCGATGTACAGCGCGGGCATCCGGTCCTCAGTCATGGTCCCAGTGTGCCAGAGACTTCCTTGAATTTTCAACTATCGCTCGATCCTGCTCCCCGCCCGCACAGGGGTTGAGGCGCGCGTCCCTCGCTCCCGAGGCGCGTGCCCCTCGCCCTCGAGGCGCGTGCCCCTCG
>CAZRKV010000007.1:18733-24282 GCA_964600305.1 uncultured Nocardioides sp.
CGAGGGCCGCGCGCTTCGACCCCGAGGGATGCGCGCCTCAACCTGGGCGGGTGGGGCGGGTGAGGCGGTCCAGGAAGGCGACGAGGAGGGCCTCGCGCATCCGGGGGGAGGCGACGTCGAGCATCGCGTTCACCTCGGCCATCCGGTCGGGGAGGGCCACGCCGCCGGACCCGCCGGCCAGGCCCGCGGCCGCGAGCAGGCCGTCGAACTCCTCGGCCGTCAGCGCCGCCGGGTCCAGCGCCTCGATGACGGCCACCACGTCGGGGTCCACCGCCACCGGGCCGGCCGCGACCGCCGCCGCGGTCGACGCGCGCACCGCCTCCAGGAGCTCCGCGACGTGGCCCAGGGTCGCGGCGCTGACCGACAGGTGGATCGTCGGCCGCGCGCCGGCGTACGACAGCTGTGGCTGGACGTACCACCCGCGCGCCACCATCTCGTCGGTGATCGTGAAGGGGTCGCAGGTGGCGTCGGTGGCCACCGCGACCAGCGTCGAGTCCGGGGGTACGACGACCTCCAGTCCGGGCACCGCCTCGAGGCCGTCGACGAGCCGGTCGGTCGCGGTCAGCGCCTGCTCGGCCAGGTCCAGGTAGCCGCCGTCGCCGATCGTGCGCACGACCGCCCACGCGCCCGCCAGCGGCCCGCCGGACTTGGTCGACTGCAGGGTGGAGTTGAGCATCGTGTAACCGGGCCAGTCGGCCCAGGCGAAGAACTGCGGGGCGCGCAGCGCCGGCGTCCGGTGCAGCAGGACCGAGGTGCCCTTGGGGGCGTAGGCGTACTTGTGCAGGTCCACCGAGATCGAGGTGACGCCCTCGACGGCGAAGGTCCACGGCGGGACCGATCGGCCCAGGCGGGCGGCGTAGGGCAACACCCACCCCCCGATGCAGGCGTCGACGTGGCACCGCACTCCCCGCGCCGCGGCCGCCGCGGCCACCTCGGTCACCGGGTCCACCACGCCGTGGGCGTACGACGGCGCCGAGGCCACCACCAGGACGGTGTCCTCATCGATCGCGTCGGCCATCGCGGCGGCATCGGCGCGGAAGTCCGGACCGACCGGGACCACCACCGCCTCCACGCCGAAGTAGTGGGCGGCCTTGTGGAAGGCTGCGTGCACGGTGCTCGGCACCACCATCCGTGGACGAGCGACCTCCGGGTGCGCGTCCCGGGCCCCTTGCACCGCCAGCAGGCAGGACTCGGTCCCGCCCGAGGTGATCGTCCCCACCGCGGAGGCGGGCCCGTCGAGCAGGTCGCAGGTGAGCCCGACCAGCTCGTTCTCCATCTGCAGCAGGCTCGGGAACGCGGTGGGGTCCAGCCCGTTGGACCCGGCGTACGCCGCCACGGCCTCGCGCCCGATCCGGTCCACCTCCTCGCGGCCGGAGGCGTAGACGTAGGCCAGGGTCCGGCCGCCGTGCACCGGCAGGTCCGCGCGTTGCAGCTCCTGCAGGCGGGTGAGCGCGTCAGGCATGGTCGACCTCCTCGCGGTCGAGTCGGTAGCGGGCCAGCCACCACAGGCTCCCGAGCACCAGCAGCATCGGCAGCAGCGAGAAGCCGAGCACGATCGCGGTCAGGGCCGAGTCCGGCTGGAGGGTGCCGCCGGTGGTGGAGGAACGGTAGCCCCCGAGGGCGAGCACGAGGGCGTAGACGCCGGGGCCGAGCGCGAGGCCGAGCGTCTCGCCGGCGGTCCACACCCCGGTGTAGACCCCGACCCGGTTCTCACCGGTGCGTCGGGCATCGACCGCGGCCGCGTCCGGCAGCATCGCCATCGGGAAGACCTGGCAGCCGGCGTACCCGACGCCGACCAGGGCGGTCGCGGCGTACACGGCGGGGGCGGGGGCGTCGAGCGCGGCGCCGAGGGCCAGCCCGGCCCCGGCGGCCAGGAAGAGCGAGGAGAGGGTGTACCCGCGCCGCTTGCCGATGCGGGTGCCCAGCGCCGCCCACGCCGGCGTGAGCACCAGGGCCGGCCCGACGAAGCAGACGAAGAGAATCGTGGTCGCGCCCGGCTGCTGCAGCACGTCACCGGCCAGGTAGTCCACCCCGGCGAGCATGCAGCCGGTGGCCAGGGCCTGGATCACGAAGGTCGTCAGCAGCAGGCGGAAGTCCCGGGCCCGCGCGACCACCCGGAGCTGTTCGACGAGCGTCCCGGCTCCCGCGGCCACCGTGCCGACGGGGGCGCGCCGGGTTCCGGCGTACGCCGCCACCACGCCCGCCGCGATCAGCGCCGCCATCGCGACCCCCATCGCCCGGTAGCCGTCCCGCCCGCCGACGGCGTCCCGGATCAGCGGGGCGGTGGCACCGGCCAACATGATCGTGAACGCCAGCAGCGCCACCCGCCAGGTCATCAGCCGGGTGCGCTCGTCGTAGGAGTCGGTGATCTCGGCCGGCATCGAGACGAAGGGAACCTGGAAGAAGGCGTACGCCGTCGCGGCGAGCAGGAACGCCAGCAGGACCCACCCGGCCTCCAGCCACCGGGACCCCAGCTCGGGGGCGGCGAAGATGACGGCGAAGGCGACCGCGAGGAGCAGCCCCGCGCGCAGCAACCAGGGACGTCGCGGGCCGCGCGGGTCCCGGGTGCGGTCGCTGACCCGGCCGGCGATCGGGTTGAGCACCACGTCCCAGGCCTTGGGGAGGAAGACGATGAGCCCGGCCCACACCGCCGCGATGCCGAGCTGGTCGGTGAGGTAGGGCAGCAGCATCAGGCCGGGCACGGTGCCGAAGGCCCCCGTGGCCACCGAGCCGGAGCCGTACCAGATCCGTACGCCGCGCGGCAGCGTGCTGCCACCGGCCGGGGTGGCCGGGGCCGGTCGGGCCGGGGACCTCACGGCGCCAGCGCCCGGGAGGCGGCGGAGTGGTGGCGCCGGCGGGGGTGGGTCCCGATGCCGATGGTCCCGGTGACGTCGGACGGGGTGCTGGACGGGGTGCTGGACGAGGTGCTGGACGGGGCGCCGGACCAGGCGTCGAACCACGCCTCCAGGTGTGGCCAGGTGGTGTCGCGGGCGCGGCGACCGGTGAGCATCCCCAGGTGGCCACCGGGGACCACCTCGAAACCGACGTCCGCGGCGCCGGTGAGCAGCGGGACCAGGGCCCGGACCGCCCGGACCGGGGCGATCTGGTCGGTCTCGCCCGCGAGGACCAGGGTCGGTGCCCGCACGTCGGCCACCCGGATCGTCCGGTCGCCGAAGGAGATCTCGCCGGCACGCAGCGCGTTCCCCTTGACGAACCGGTGGTAGAGCTGCCCGAAGGAGCGGCCGGGGTAGGCGATCATGTCGGCCGTGAACCGCTCCACCGCCTCGATCTGGGACAGGAAGTCGGTGTCGTCGAGGTGGCGGGCGACGGCGACCGGCTTGGTGACCACCTTCTGGACCGCGGTCAGCTGGAAGGCCCACCGCACCAGCGGCTTCGGGGCCCCGCCCGCGGCCCGGTAGCCCCGCGTGAGGAGGCCCCGGCCCTCGGTGAGGTTCAGCAGCGGGCGGAACGGCGCGACCAGGGGGACCAGCGAGGTGTCGAACGGCGAGCCGATGACCGCCAGGGACGCGATCGGCAGGTCCGGGTCGGCGGCGGCGAGCACCGAGAAGATCCCACCCAGGCTCCAGCCCACCACGTGTACCGGTCGGCCCCCGGCGTGCCGGGACACCTCCCGGATCGCGCCGGGCACCACCTCCTCGATCCAGTGCTCCATGCCGAGCCGGCGGTCGCGGAAGCGGACGGCGCCGTACTCCACCAGGTACGTCGGCCGGCCGGCCCGGACGAGGTGCTCGACGAGCGAGCAGCCGCGGCGCAGGTCGTAGCAGGACGACGGCGCGGCCAGAGGCATCACCAGCAGCACGGGGTCGCCGGTCGACGGAGCCCCGGGGTCGGGGCGGTAGTGGTAGAGCTCGCGCAGGGTGCCCTCGTCGACCAGCGTGCGGGGCATCGGCCGCAGGTCCGCGAGGCCGCCGTACAGGAGGCGGTGGGCGAGGTTCCCGGCGGCGGAGACGACCTGATCGGGGCGAGGGACCAGATCCATGGCGGGCAACCTACCGTGTGGACCACCCCCGACGAGGGGAACCACGGAGATCGGGACGGGGATCGGTGACCGGGTGGGGGACTGGTCTCGGAGCAGGAAGGGTACGGGTAGAGGCATGGGCAAGAAGTGGAAGCGGGCAGCGGCGACCGGGGCGGCCTGGGCGGGAGCCGTCGCCGCCTACGACCTGACCCAGCGACGCCACGCCCTCCTGCGCAACTTCCCCATCATCGGGCACGGCCGGTACCTCCTGGAGCGGGTCGGCCCCGAGCTGCGCCAGTACATCGTCACCTCCGACGATGACGAGCGCCCGTTCAGCCGGGACCAGCGCCGGTGGGTCTACGCGTCGGCGAAGCTGGAGAACAACTACGTCGGGTTCGGCACCGACGACGACGTGGAGCACCTCGAGGGCTACCCGATCATCAAGCACCGCACCTTCGCCGGCGGCGGCGGAGCCCTGACCGGGCGCCACGCGGGGGAGGGCGTGCCGATCCCGGCCGCGAAGGTGCTGGGCGGACCCCGCGGACGCCGCCACGCCTTCCGGCCGCAGTCGGTCGTCAACATCTCCGGGATGAGCTTCGGGTCCTTGTCCAACCGGTCGATCGAGGCGCTGAACGCCGGGGCCCGGATGGCCGACTGCTACCACAACACCGGGGAGGGCGGCCTCTCGCCGTACCACCAGCAGGGCGGGGAGCTCGTCTTCCAGATCGGCACCGCCTACTTCGGCTGCCGGGACCCCCACGGCAACTTCGACCTCGACCGGCTCAAGGACGCCATCGCCTCGGCGCCGGTCAAGGCGATCGAGGTGAAGCTGTCCCAGGGGGCCAAGCCGGGGCTGGGCGGCATGTTGCCCGGATCCAAGGTGACCGAGGAGATCGCCGAGATCCGCGGCATCGAAACCGGCGTCGACTGTGCCTCGCCGAGCCGGCACACCGCCTTCCACGACGCGGACTCGATGCTGGACTTCGTGGAGATGCTCGCGGAGGAGACCGGGCTCCCGGTCGGGATCAAGGCGGCCGTGGGAGACCTGGGCTTCTGGGACGACCTGGTGGCGCTGATGTCCTCCCGCGAGCGCGGGGTCGACTTCGTCAACATCGACGGGGGTGAGGGCGGTACCGGGGCGGCCCCACTGCTGTTCACCGACGCAGTGGCCTACCCGTTCCGGGTGGGCTTCGCCGAGGTCTACCGCCGCTTCAAGGAGGCCGGCCTGGCCGACGAGGTGGTGTTCATCGGCGCCGGGAAGCTGGGCATCCCGGAGAACGCCGTGGTGGCGTTCGCCCTGGGGGTGGACATGGTCAACGTCGGCCGTGAGGCGATGCTCGCCCTGGGGTGCATCCAGGCCCAGAAGTGCCACACCGACCGGTGCCCCGTGGGGGTCGCGACCACTGATCCCCGCTACGTGCGCGGGCTCGACGTGGGCCTGAAGAGCCACCGGGTGAAGAACTACATCGTCTCGCTGCGCCGTGACCTGCTGCGGGTCTCCGAGGCCATCGGGGTCGCGCACCCCGGCCTGATCGGGCCGGACAACATCGACATCCTCGACGGCCACCGC
>CAZRKV010000008.1:0-1712 GCA_964600305.1 uncultured Nocardioides sp.
TGCTGCACCCGCGTGCTGTGGACCCCGGGGCGACGGCTGGGGCCGCCGTTGGTCGGCGATGACCCCGCCCCGGCGCCGGCGCCCTCTGGTACGTACCCCGTCGTACGAGGGACACTGACGAGGAGGGGGCGCCAGGCGCGGACACGGGGCATGCGCTCCGGGTGGGTCGGAGGAGGAGCCATGGTGGAGCAGGGACCGTTGCCCGCCGGGATCGCGTGGCGTGCGGTGGCCCGCTGCTCGGTGGTCAGCTTGACGATGCTCCCCCTGGGGCGTGTGCACCGGCCACGCGCGAACGTCGGGCGGGTGATCGGGTTCGCAGACGGCACGCGCGGTCGGGTGTATCGGGAGACCGTCGCCGATGGTTCGCCCCGCGACCCGTGCTACCTGGCAGTGGCGTTCCGGTTGCGACGGATCCGGGGGCGATGGGGCCACGCCTTCTTCCGGTGGGAGAGCCTGCTCAACACGGCCCTGTTCGTGGGGTTCCCCGGGTTCGTGTCCAAGCTGTGGCTCGCACATGACGACCGGGGTGTCTACCGGGGGCTGTACGAGTGGGACGGGCCTGACCGTGCGGAGCACTATGCCCGGTCACTGTGGCGGGTGCTCGCCCTCGTGAGCGAGAGGGGGTCCATCTCCTACCAGGTCGTCCCGGGTCTGCACCGGGACTCCGCCCTGGCCGAACCGGCGTTGCTGGCTCGGCGTGGGCCGTCGGATGTGGCCGCTTGGTGGCGAGTGGTGCAGTCGTGAGCGCCCGCACGGACGTGCTCGTGGTGGGTGCCGGCCCCACCGGTCTCACGACGGCGCTGCAGGCGCACGCGCACGGGGCGCGGGTGCGTGTCGTGGAACGCCGACCCGAGGCCTTCCGTCCCTCCCGGGCCATGATCGTGCACCCGCGGACCCTGGAATCCCTGCGCCCGCTGGGGGTGACTGATGCCCTGCTGGCCCGCTCGGACCGTGCCCCCGCAGCCCGACTGCACCTGGGCCACCGAACCGTCCCGGTGCAGCTGGGGCACGTGGGACTCGACGACACCCCGTTCCCTCACCTCACGCTGGTGCGGCAGATGGACGTCGAGACCGTGCTGGGGGAAGCGCTGCGGGAGCGCGGGGTCGAGGTCGAACGAGGGACCGAGCTGGTGCGTGCGACCACCTCGGCGGTCGCCGCTCGTGTCGTCCTGCGCCGACGCGAACGCACGGAGCACCTCACGTGCGGGTTCGTCGTGGGTTGCGACGGCACGAACAGCACGGTTCGGCGGTCGGCCGGGATCAGGTGGCAGGGCCGGCCCCACCGCGAGGAAGTCGTCCTGGCCGACCTCGAGCTGGCCGGTGGGCCGGGGGGCGGTGAGGCGGCGGACGAGGGGCTCCACGTGGTGGTCGCCCGTCCCGGCCTGGTCTTCCTGTTCGCCCTCGGGGAGGGAGCCACCTGGCGTCTCCTCGCGACCCGGCCCGGGTCCGATACGCAAGCCGCTCCCGGACAGCCCAGCCCCGAGGTCCCGGTCTCGGAGGTGCAGCAGATCCTCGACGCGGCAGGGCTCCACCCAGCACATGTCGAGGTCCGTTGGTCAGCACGCATCCCCCTGCAACATCGCGTCGCCGCGTCGTTCCGCCGAGGCCGGCTGTTCCTCGCCGGCGACGCCGCCCACACCAGTTCCCCCGCCGGCGCCCAGGGGATGAACAGCGGGATCCTCGACGCGGCGAACCTGGGGTGGAAGCTCGGC
>CAZRKV010000008.1:1812-20098 GCA_964600305.1 uncultured Nocardioides sp.
GGCGCCTGGGCGGCTGTGGCCAGCGTCGTGCTGATCGTGGTGCAGATCGGGGTCTACCTGGTGTGGCCACCGCCGGAGACGGTGCGCGGACACTTCGAGCTGCTCGTCGACGATCCGTTGCGTGGCCTGTTGGCGCTGGACGTGCTGTACGTGGTCAGCAACCTGCTGGCCTACCTGCTGTACTTCGCCCTGGCGGTGCTCCTGTGGCGGGTCAGCCGCTCCGGCACCGTCGTCGCCCTCGCGTTCGGGGTGCTCGGGATGGCTGCCTACATGGCCTCGCCGCGCCCGGTCGAGATGCTGTTCCTGGCCCGGTCCTGATCACCGACTCCGCCCGCCGGCAGATGCAAGGCGCTGCGACCTGTGCCGAGCCCACCCCGACACCGAACCCGGAGGACGTCAACGACTACACGTTGCCGGATCCCCCGGCCCGCTGGGATCCGTGCACCCCCACCCCGATCGGCGTGCGCGTGAACACCGCCAACGCCCCCGACTCCGCCATCGCCGACACTCGTGAGGCGCTGCGCCGGCTCGGTGACGCCAGCGGTCTGCGGTTCACCTATCAGGGCAGGACGAACCTCGTACCGGAGAGCACCTTCGACAACTATCCGAGCGACACCCAGATCGTCGTCGCGTGGGCCGACCCGGCCGAGACGGACCTGCTCAACGGCAACCAGGTCGGCCGCGGTGGATACGCTATGCGACGCGGGTATCGCGACGCGCAGGGGGAGCCGGTGCACCGGATCATGCGCGGAGGGGTCGCGCTGGACCAGAGCAGTCCGGTGTCCCAGCGCTCCGGGTTCGGGGTAGGACCGACACTCGGTGAGCTGCTGATGCACGAGCTGGGGCACGTCGTGGGGCTCCAACATGCCGAGCGGAGCGCCCAGCTGATGTATCCGACGCTCCAGGGCTCGCCCGACGACCAGTGGGGGCCCGGCGACCTGACCGGCCTGGCGCTCCAGGGGGCCGAGCAGGGGTGCCTGACCCAGGTGGAGCAGGCCACGCGCAGGGAGGTGTCGAGCCACGCCTCCTAGTCCCGCACCCGGGGTGCGGCGGGGTCGCTGCTACCCCGCCTCACCGAGGTCGTAGTCACCCGCATCCCGCACGGCTGCGCCGATGGCGGCGCGGTCGAGCGTGACGTCCTCCTTGTGCTTGAGGATGACGCGGGACCCGCTCCCGGGCACGATCTCCGTGGCCACGGCGCCGATGCCGGGAACGGCGCTGAGCCGATCCTTGACGGCGCGGGCGTCGGCCGGGGTGGTCATGCCGGTGATGGTGAAGGTGGTGCTGATCACGACTCGCTCCTCGTCTCGGCGACAGGTCGACGCAGGCCTCAGATCCGTCCGTTGAACGCCTGCATCGCACCGTCCTCACGGGTGCCCCCGCGGCCGTCGCCGTACTCGGCGTAGTCGGTGATCCACTCGACGGACCGGACCCACTTGACCATCTTGTACCCGTGGTTGGACTCCACCCGCAGCCGCAGGGGCGCGCCCAGGTGGGTCTCGAGGGGGTGGCCGTTGCGCTCGTAGGCCAGGATCGTGTCGTCCTCCTCCAGCATGTCCGTCGACAGCACGGTGTAGAAGGGCTCGCGCGGTCGGTGGTCCCACATCTCCTGCGCCAGCCCGTGGGAGGTGACCATCACGTAGTTCGCGCCCTGCGGACGGGGCCCGAGCAGGTCCAGCACGTCCCGGAGGCGGGCGCCACCCCACTTCGAGGTGGCCGACCACCCCTGCATGCAGGTGTGGACCGCGACGTACTCGACCTTCGGCAGCCGACGGAGGTCCTCCAGGCTGAGCTCCAGGGTCTCGCCGCTGAGGTCGTTGCCCACCTGCAGCCGCCAGTCCCGGAAGTCGGTGGCGCGGTGGGCGAGCCACTCCGGGGACTCGTCCGCCGTCGGCGGCAGCCCGTTGGTCCAGTGGAACTCCGAGATGTCCTCCTCGGTGTAGGTGCCCTGGCGTGCCATGCGGGGCTTCATCCAGTTCAGGGTGAGCCTGCGGACCGGCTCGGTGAGCGTGACGAGCACCCGCTGCGCGCGCGGCCGGTCGGCGAGCGTGAGGTAGCTCAGGCCGATCCAGAGGGCGAGGACGACGACGATCGTGGCGATGGCGATCGTGAACGCCTGGGCGTAGCGGCTGGTGTCGGTGACCCCGAAGACCATGTGCGGCAGGTTGTACTCGGGGTGCACGAGGAAGACCAGCCCGACGTGCATCACGATGAAGATGCTCATCAGCACCATCGCGATGAAGTGCAGCGAGCGTGCGCCCTGGTGACCACCCCACATCTTCACGTACCACGGGTGGCGGGAGCGGACGGCGGGCGCCATCGCGATGCCGGTCAGGATGAGCAGTGGCGCCAGGATGAACACCACGCCGGTGTAGCCGAGCATCTGCAACGCGTCGTAGGGCTGGAAGTGCTCGATCGAGAGCACCCCGAAGCCCAGGTAGATGCGCATCGACTCCCACGCGTCGGGGACCACGTCCCACGAGGTCGGGACGATGCGTCGCCACAGGCCGGTCCCGAAGAGGAGCACGACGTAGAGCAGGCCGTTCAGCAGCCACAGGGTGGCGCCGAGCCCGTGCCAGTGGCGACCGAGGCCGATGTTCTTGCGCCCGGGGAGGGTCAGCAGCGGACTGGCGGAGCGCTCGTCCATCAGGGAGGTGTAGACGCCCTCCTCCCTCGGCAGCTCTCGCCGGGTGAACCTGATCCACTCGGTGCCGGGCTTGCAGTCGTTGCGCCACCAGAAGCGGGGGAGCGAGGAGATGATCTCCCACCCGCTGCGCAGCAGGATGCCGATGAGGATGAAGTTGACCAGGTGCGTCGTCCGCAGCCAGAGCGGGAAGTCAGGATCCACGAGAAGCCCTCCATGCTCGTGCGCGTCGTTCGTGCCACGTCGGGTCTCGGCCCACCCTCGTGCCCGAAGCATGGAAAGGCTAAACGATGACGGGGACGGCCTCGGCGCGCCCGGAGGCCCGGTCAGGCCCGGGGTGCGGTCCGGTCAGCGGTCCCGCGGGTGAGGGCGAGGTGGCCCCCGAGGAACCCGGCCCCGCCCAGGACCAGGTTGCCCGCGAGGCCGAGCTTCGTGGCGGTGGCGTGGCGCCCGCGGGTGCGGGCCACGAGGGAGCCGAGGAGCAGGACGGCACCCACGTCGACGCCCAGCACGTGGACCGCCCCGATCCGCCGGTCGGAGCCCGTCGTCTCTGCCCAGTCCCCGGTGCCGCTGATCGCCGTGGGGCCCACCGCTGCGAGGCCGGCACCGACCAGCAGGGTCGCCGCGTCGCGCGACTGCTCACCGCCGGCCAGGTCCAGGAGGGACGCACTCAGCCAGCACCCGAGCGTGACGTCGCTCAGGGGCGGGTGGATGGAGTGACCGAGGACGTCCGTGTGGAACGGGCTTCGTCGTGCCCAGTCGAGGACCGGGCCGTAGAGCCGATCCAGGGCATCGGCGACCCGCTCGGAGGCGGGGCTCTCACCCACCGCCCGTACGACCCGCTGTGGCAACGACGTGGTGCCCATCGCAGCAGGATACGCCGGTCGGCCGGGATGTCACCCCCCGAGAATCGCCCAGACGGCTCCGGAACCGACACCGAGGACCAGGCTCGCGGCTGCCGTCGCAGCGGCTGCCCCGGCCGACCACCGGGCGGGGCGGAACTCCTCGCTGGCGCCGCCGGCCGGCTGGGGGGCGTACGCCGGAGCGATCCAGCGGAGGTAGTAGAAGAGGCTGGCCACGGTGTTGACGAAGACGACCACGGCCAGCCAGGCGTGGCCCCCGTCCCAGGCAGCGGCGGCGATGGTCAGCTTGCCGACGAAGACCACGGTCGGCGGGGTGCCGACCAGGCCGAGCAGCGCCACGACCAGCGAGGCGCCCAGCCACGGCCGGTCCCGTCCCAGGCCGCGGTAGGAGTCGAGCCCCCGCCGGTCGGGGAAGGCCGTCGTCACGGCGAACGCGGCGAGGTTCGTGACGGCGTACCCACCGAGGTAGAGCAGCAGGGAGGGGAGTGCGAGGTCACTGCGGCCCGCCACGGCGACCGGCACCAGCAGGTAGCCGACCTGGCTGACGGTCGACCAGCCCAGCAGCCGCCGGGGGTCGTCCTGCCAGTAGGCGGCGAGGTTCCCCAGGGTCATGCTCGCGACGGCGAGGAGCGCAACCAGCAGCGGCCAGCTCAGCGTGTCGGGCAGGCTGACGACGAGCCGGTACGCCGCGGCCACGGCCCCGACCTTCGGGATCGTGGTGAGGAAGGCGGCCACGGCTCCGCCGGCGCCCTCGGCGGCGTCCGGGACCCAGGCGTGGCCGGGCACGGCCCCGGCCTTGAACAACAGCCCGGCCAGGACGCCCACGACCCCGACGGCCACCGCCCCGGTGGGCGCGTCGACCAGGCGCGTGCCCAGCTCGGCGTACGCCGTGGTGCCGGTGACGCCGTGGAGGACGGTGACGCCGAGGAGCAGCAGGATCCCGAAGAGCGCCCCCAGCAGGTACGTCTTCATCGCCGCCTCGGCGCCGGTCGGGGTGTGGGCGATGCCGATCAGGCCGTAGAGCGGCACGCTGGCCAGCAGGAAGCCGACGGCCAGGACGAGGAGATCGTCGGCCCCGGCGAGGACCAGGGCGCCGGTCGTGGCGAACAGCAGCAGGGCGTAGGTCTCGCCCTCCCGGGGTGACCCGCTGATCTCGTCCGCGGCCAGGGCCAGCACGACGAGCGTCCCGAGGGCTGCCACGATCCGCACCACCCCGGTGGTCGTGTCCACCGCGAAGGTGCCCTCGAACGCCGAGCGTGCGGGCCCGGCCAGGCCGATCCCCGCGGCCACCGCGCTCGCACCCAGGGCCACGGCCGCCAGCACCCGGGTGACCCAGAGCCGCTCGCGGGCCAGGAACGACCCGGTCAGGAGCACCGTGAGGCCGCCGAGGAACAGCAGCATCTCCGGGAGGAGCAGCAGCGGGCGCATCGCCATGGCGGACCCCACCGGTCACCGGCCCACGAGCTCGACGACGACCCGGGCCGCCGGCTCGATCACGTCGAGCAGCGGACGGGGGAGCACCCCGATCAGCAGCGAGAGCAGCAGCAGCGGGGCGACCGACCAGGTCTCGGTGGGCCGCAGGTCCGCGAGGCCGACCGACCGACCGCGGGTCTCCCCGGTGAAGATCCGCTGCAGCGCCCGCAGGAAGAGCGCGGCGGTGACCAGGATGCCCACGAGGGCCACCGCGGCCACGGGGGTGGCGGCGATGCTGCCGGTGAAGATCTGGAACTCCGCGATGAAGCCCGACAGGCCCGGGAGGCCGAGCGAGGCGAAGGCGCCCACGGCGAAGAGCGCCGCGAGGCGCGGTGCCGGCCCGGCGAGGCCGCCGTACGCCCCCATGTCGTAGGTCCCGGCCCGGTCCTGCAGGACCCCGACGAGGAGGAACAGCGCGCCGGTGATCAGGCCGTGGCTGACCATCTGGGTGACCGCTCCGGTGACGGCGACGGACCGGGCCTGCGCGGTGTCGCCGGCGACGAGTCCCGCGGCACCGACGGCCAGCACGACGTAGCCCATGTGGTTCACCGAGGTGTAGGCGATCATCCGTTTCACGTCGGTCTGGGCCAGGGCCACGAGCGCCCCGTGGACCACCGACACCAGGCCCACGACGACCAGCACCCACGCCCAGGCCCGCCACGCCTCCGGAAGCATCGGCATCGCGACCCGCACGAAGCCGTAGGTGCCCATCTTCAGCAGGACGCCGGCCAGGACGGCCGACCCGATCGCGGGCGCGTCGGTGTGGGCCGGGGGCAGCCAGGTGTGGAACGGCACGGTCGGGGTCTTCACCGCCAGGCCGAGGAGGATCGCGGCCAGGACCAGCCCCCCGGCGAGCGACGACCCTGTCAGCGGGGCCTGCTCGGTCAGCTCGACCATGTCGAAGGTGTGCGGGTCGGCGGCGAGGTAGAGGCCGATGAAGCCGACGAGCAGCGCCAGGGAACCGAGGAAGGTGTAGAGGAAGAACTTCATCGCCGAGCGGGCGGCATCGCGGTGCCCCCAGCCGGCGATCACGAAGTACATGCCGACGATGGACAGGTCGAAGAAGACGAAGAAGAGGATCAGGTCCGCCGCCACGAACAGGCCGGTGCTCACGCCCTGCAGGAAGAGGAACAGAGCGGCCTGGGGGCGCGGCCGGTCGGTCTCGCGCAGGGCGTAGACCGCGCAGGCGAGGAAGAGCACGGCCGTCAACGCCAGCAGCGGGAGGGACAGCCCGTCCACCCCGAGGTGGTAGCTGCTGTTCACCCCGGGGATCCATGCCGCCTGTTCCTCGAAGGCCAGCCGACCGGGCGCCGGCGCTTCGTAGGCCACCCACACCGCGACCACGAGGAGCAGGTCGAGGGCGGCGACCGCGACCCAGGCCCACCGCGCGGCAGCGTCGCCGAAGCGGGGCAGGGCGATCAGCGCCAGGGCGGCGACGAGGGGGAGGAAGACGATCAGGCTGAGCACACCTCACCTCACTGTGACGAGAAGGAGCACGCCGACCGCGAGGACCGCGATCGCCTGGATGTAGTACTGGTGCAGCTGGCCGGTCTGGGGGCGACGGGCGAGCCGGCCGAGGCGGCGCACCTGGGTGGCGAGGCCCTCGACGGCGCCGTCGAACCCCCGGTCGTCGGAGCGGCCCGCCCGCGCCGCCACCCGCACCGAGGCCCGGGCAGAGGCGTCCACCGCTCCGTCCAGCACCCGGTCGTCGACGGCCGCGGCGCGGCGCGCGACACCGAGCACGGCGCCGGCGGACGCGGTCACGCCCCGGTCCAGCACCCGGTCGTCGAATCGCGCCAGCGCCGCCGCCAGCCCCACGGTCGGGCGTACGACGATCGCCTGCGTCGCGCGATCGAGGCCGAGCCAGTCGCGGGCCCACCGTGGCGCCGGCGTCGGGCGCCACCACACGAGGCCGAGAACCACCAGCGCCACCACGGCCGGGAGCACCATCTCCCACGGGGCCGGGTGGACCGGTTCCGCACCGAGCGCGCGGGCGATCGTGTCCCCGACCGGCGGCAGCGCGAGCAGGCCCAGCACGGCCGCGCCGGCCGCCAGCACCACCAGGGGAGCCTGCTCGAGCACCCCCACGCGACGGGTGCCCGGCGCCACCTCGTCGTGGTGCCGTTCCACCTCCGCCTGCTCGGCCCGGGGCACGCGCCGCCAGACCATGACCAGGACCCGGCCGGCGTAGCCGGCCGACAGGGCAGCGGCGGCGAGTCCGACGGCGTACAGCCCCGGTGACTCCTCCAGCGCCGCGGCGAGCACGGCGTCCTTGGTCGCCCACAGGGACAGGGGGGCGACACCGGCCAGGGCCAGTGCCCCGACGGTGGCGCACCAGCCGAGGAGGCGCCAGCGTCGGGCGACCCCGCGCAGCCCGGTCAGGTCCTGGGTGCCGAGTACGGCGAGCCAGGCCCCGGCGGCGAGGAAGAGCAGCGCCTTGGTGGAGGCGTGGGCGACCAGGTGGGTGGCCCCACCGGCCACCGAGGCCACGCCCGCGCCCATCACGACGAACCCGAGCTGGGCGGACGTCGAGGCGGCCAGCAGCTGCTTGAGGTCGCGCTGCGCGAGCGCGACCGCCCCCAGCACCAGCGCCGTGGCCGCGCCGATCCACGCGGTGGTGGGTGCCGCCCAGCTGGTGGTGGCGAGGAGCGGCTCCGCTCGCAGGAGCAGGTAGCCGCCCATGGCCACCATGGCTGCCGAGTGCAGCAGCGCGCTGACCGGGCTGGGGCCGTCCATCGCCCGCGACAGCCAGAACGAGAACGGCAGCTGGGCCGCCTTCCCGAGGGCCGCCACCAGCAGGCCCGCCGCCACGACGTGCCGCCACCCGGGGCTGCCCGACGCGAGGTCGGCCAGCGCGAGCCCGGCCCCACCGGCGAGGGCCGCACCCGCGGCCAGGTAGAGCCCCAGGTCCGCGGCACGCGTGGTCACGAAGGCGGTGAGGCCTGAGGCGACGCGGCGCTCCGCACGCCACCAGAAGCCGATCAGGGCGTAGGACGTCGCGCCCATGAGCTCCCAGGCGAACAGCAGTGCAGGGAGCGTCGTGGCCGTGGCGGTGGCCAGTGCGCCCGAGGCGAAGAGCAGCATCAGCCCGTGGAAGCGCGCCCGCGAGGCCCGGATCTCGCCGGCCGCAGCGACCAGCACGAGCAGGGTCACGACCGCCACGGTGGGGACCACCAGGGCCGACAGCCCGTCGACGCCGAGGGCGAAGTCGCTCCCGGCGACGAACGGCACCGCCACCGACGGCCGCCCCAGGGCCACGACCACCGACAGGGCCGCGGTGACCGCGGCGGTCAGCAGGGACACCACCGCGGTGGCGCGCTCGAGGCGCGCCAGGGCCAGGACGCCGCCCACCACGGCGGGCAGCAGCACGAGCGCCCAGAGCGCGGCGTCACCGGGTGTGGCTCCCATCATCGTCGCGCTCACCCCGACAGGTCCGTGGCCATGTCGGTCATGTCGGCCTGGCGTTCCCGGTGCAGCAGGGTCGCCACCGCGAAGCCCATCGCCATCTCCAGCGTCATCGCGGCGATGACCACCATCAGCAGGACCTGCCCGCTCGGGGTGGGCGCGAGGAACCACCAGAACCCGGCGGCCGCGAGGATGACGGCGTTGATCATCAGCTCGAGGCCCATCATCACCATCACCACGACCTGCTGGGACAGCGCGCCGTACAGCCCGACGCTGAAGAGCGCCGCGGCGATCACGAGGGTGGCCTCCAGGGTCATCGACCGACACCCCCCGGCTGGGGGTCGTCAGCCGCCCGGCGCCCCAGGTCGTCGCCGAACCGGTCGTAGCGGGTGCGGTGCGAGGCCAGGACGACACCGGCCACGATCGTGGCCACCATCACCGGGCTGACCACGGCCATGACCAGCATCATCGGTCCCATCAGCGACTCGCCGAGCGCCGCCGTCACGTCCGGCGCCGGGCTGCCTCGTCGCGCCGGCCAGTCGACGAGCAGGGCTCCTCCGGCGAGCACGACGAAGGTGGTGGCGGCGGTGGCGATCGCGGCCTTGTGCCCGTGCACCATGCTCATCGGCATCAGGGCCGGGTTCATCCCCATGAACATGACCATGTAGACGGCCATGATCGCCATCTCCATCACCATCATCAGGATCGTCACGACCCCCACGTAGTTCTGCTGGAGCAGGAGCACCTGGAGGCCGACCGCGATGAACGACAGGGCCAGGGCGTACGTCGCCCGGGCCATCGAGTCGACGTAGAAGACCGCGGCACCGCTGAGGACGGCGAGGACGCCGAAGCCCCAGAAGGCGATGTCGATCGTGACGTCGAGAAGCATGGTCACGACCTCCCCGCGGCGACGACGGCGACGACCAGGTCCTGCAGGAGCACGGCCGGGAGCAGCACCAGCCACCCCACTTCCAGGAACGTGTCCGGCCGGAAGGCCGGCCACCTCCGGCGCACCCAGACCAGCACGGCGAGCAGCGCCAGGGTCTTCACCAGCACCCAGGCCCAGCCGGGCAGCAGGGGCCCGGCGCCGCCCCCCAGGAACATCGGCACGGCGAAGGCCGCACCGGCCGCCAGCAGGGCGTAGCGCCCGGCCTCGAAGACCAGTCGGTCCACCCCCGAGAGCTCGGCGCGGGCCCCGCCGGCGACGTCGGTGCCGATCGCCGGGGCGAAGGGACCCCACACCGAGAAGGCGGCGACCCCGAGGAGGTACACGAGGAAGGCCACCGGCATCCACACCACGAACCAGAGCCCGTCCTGGGCAGCCGCGACCCGACCGACGTCCAGGCTCCCCGCGGCGATCGCGGGTGCGACCAGGGCGAACATCAGCGGCAGCTCGTAGCCCAGGCCGTGGGCCAGGAACCGGTAGCCACCCACCAGGCCGTACGTCGAGTTGGCGCCCCACCCCGCCAGCCACACCAGCGCCCAGACCAGGACGTCCATGGCGTTGAACCACACGACCCCCACGTCGAGGTCGAGGACGGTCCAGGTGCCCCACGGCACGACGGCGACCATCAGCACGGCCGCCACCCACAGGCCCGCCCCGCCGATCCGCCACAGGAGGGTGTCCGCCTCGACGGTGGTGCGGCGGCGCTGTCGCATCAGTCGGGCCGCCTCGGCGAAGGGTCGGGTCGCCCCACCCGCCGCGCCGCCTGCGGCGCCACTCGCCCGCGCGGTCAGGGCTCCGTCGAGCATCGCGGCGGCGAGGGCGAGACCGGCCAGGACCGCCACGACCCCGAGGCCGAGGAGCGGTGTCGACTCAACCATGGGACACCTCGTGGCGCGCGTGCTCGGTCCGGAGGTGCTGGACGTCGAGGCTGGCCACCACGAGCCTGGCGGTGGCGAGGTCCAGCCCGGTCACCAGGTGCGCCAGCTGGTCGGGGGAGTACGACGGGGCCGGTCCCTCCGGTCGAACGGCCCGGTCCAGCAGGGTCAGCAGCCGGTCGTGGGTGTCGCCCGCGGCGTCCTCCGGGAGAGCGCGGTGGTGCGCCTCCTCCGTGCCCAGGGGGCGGACTCCGCGCAGCGACCGGCGCAGCAGCCAGGAGCGGCGCACCCGTCGTCGCAGGCGCTCCGACCGGTGGGCCGCGGCCTCGTGCCCGCCCGGCTCCAGTGCCGTGTCGCGGACGCTGCGGGCCTCGGCGGCGGCGTCCTCCCACCCGGCCAGTGACAGCAGGGAGACGAGGTGGTCGAGCGTGCGGGCCCGGTCGGTGGCCCCCGCCCCGGCGGGCGCCGTGGCGTCCAGGACGTCGGCACGGGCGTCGGTGATCACGTCCCCCTGCAACGAGCACTGCAGCACCAGGCCGGCCGGCCAGTGCGGGAGCACCGGCCCGAGGCGGACCTCCAGCACGTCCATCTCGAGGCCGTCGCGGTCGTTCCCGCCCTCGGCGAGCGGCAGGCCGCTCGGAGACATGTCCATGTCGCCGTGGCCTTCGTGCCCGTGATGGTCCTCATGCCCGCCGTGGCCCTCGTGCCCCTGATGGTCCTCGTGGTCCCCGTGGTCCCCGTGGTCCCCGTGGTCCGTCTCGTCGTCCTGCGCGGCGAGCAGGTCGCTCGCGTCGGGCCGGTGCCGCGCGTCGTGCTCGTGGTGGGTGGTGTCGAGCAGCCGGGCGTACGCCTCGTCCAGCCGGGTGGCGACCTCGTGGGGCTCCGTGAGGTCGACCCGCACCCGGGGGCCCGGCATCTGGTGCCAGACCAGGTCGATCGCGCCTTCGAGCCGGGGACCCGGGGTCCCGCACACGACCAGCACGTCGGCGTCCGCCGGCGAGGCTGCCAGGCTCCACCGACGACGCAGCGCCGCACGCTCGACGGCGGCCCGCGTCCGCCAGTGGCCCGGCACCTCGACCACGAGCGCGTGCGCGTGCCCGGCGGCGGACCGCCCGAGTGCGTCGGTCAGACCCACCGGAACGCCCCTTCCCGCCACGCCCACAGCACGGCCATGAACAGCGCCGCCAGGAACAGGAACATCTCGAGGATCGCGGTGGCGCCCAGCGACGCGACGACGACGGCCCAGGGGTACATGAACAGCATCTCGACGTCGAAGGCGAGGAAGACCAGCGTCGCCAGGTACCACCGAGCGTGGTAGCGGGACAGCGCGTGCTGCTCCGGGACCCACCCCGACTCGAACGGCAGGACCCGCAGCGGACCGGGGCTGACCGCCGTGAACCGGTGGAGGAGGTGCAGCCCGAGGACGGACGCCAGGGCGAGGGCTGCCGCCACGGCCACACCTGCGAACACGCCGTTCCTCCCGTCGAGTCCTGGATCAGTCTCGTGGTCGGCGCCCCGACCCCGCTGTGCCTGCGTACCCACCGGGTCGCCGGACGACACCCCCCAGGGTTTGGGCGTGTCGGGGACGCCCGCTACCGGTCGGATCCCCCCTCGAGGTGCCGTCGCCGCTCGCGGTACTCCTCGTCGGTGAGCTCACCGCGTGCGTACCGCTCGTCGAGGATCTCGCGGGCGCGCGTCTGCCCGGTCCCGCCGGATGGGGGCGTGCGAGTGCGACCCCCGCTGCCCCGGGCGAGCAGTGCCACCAGCAGCACGATCACGACGAGGAGGAGGGGGACGACGAACCAGGCCCACCCCCCGCCACCCATGCCCCAACCGTGGTCCATCCAGTCCATGCCCCATCCATCGTCGGTCATGGCGACCTCCCGCCGTGCTCGAAGGGCTTGGCCCCACGGGTCCCCGTGGGGTCACCTTGCCAGGATCGTCCCCATCATGCCCCGATCCTCGTGGTCGAGGATGTGGCAGTGGTAGACGGTGCGACCGTCGAAGTCCTCGAAGGCCACGCGGACGGCGACCTGGCCGCGGGCCGGGACGTTCACCACGTCCAGCCACAGGGGCTCGGTCAGTGGCCGCCCGTCGACCTCCAGCACCTGCATCGGCCACACGTGCAGGTGGAAGGGGTGGTCCATCGGGCTGTCGTTGCTGATCCGCCACTCCTCGACCGTGCCCATGCGGACCCGCTGGTCGGTCCGCTCGGCGTCGTACGTCTCGCCGTCGATGGTGAAGCTCATCGGGCCGCCGCCACCGCCCATCATCCCGCCCATCCCCATCTGGAAGGTGAGGGAGCGGCGCCCGTCGACCGCGGCCCCGCGCAGGTCCCGGACCGGTGGTGCCGACGGGACCTCGCCCCGTGGCGATCCCGTGCCCCCGGTCACCTCGAGCTGCGCCAGGGTCACCGGACCGTCGTCGCCCGGCACGGAGCGGCCACCCATCGGGCCGCCACCCATCATGCGGCCCCGGTCGACCGGATCGGTGGTGAGCCCACCGCTGCCCTCGCCCAGGTCCACCACCAGGTCGAGCCGGTTGCCGGGCGCGAGCACGACGTCCTCGAGTCGGCCGTGCTCGGGCAGGCGGCCCACGTCCCTGCCGACGACGCGGGTGGTCTGGCCGGGCAGCCTCGGCGCGAGGTATCGAGAGGTGCAGGCGTTCACGATGCGCCACCGCTCCCGCTCGCCCGAGCGGCCCTCGAGGACGGGCTCGCGGCGGCCGTTGAGCAGGACCAGCGCACCCTCGCGGCCCATCATCTGCTCCCTGGTCGAGGGGCGCACCACCGATCCGTCGGTGTCGAGGGTGATGTCGGAGATGACCATCACCCGTTCGCGGTCGACCGGTACCGCGTCGTCCTCCTCCACGATGATCGCCCCGTAGAGCCCTGCGAACATCTGGTCGGCGACGGTGCCGTGGTGGTGGGGGTGGTACCAGTACACGCCGGGCGGGTGGTCGCCGGGCAGCTGGTACTCGTACTGCTGGGACCGGCCCGGTTCGATCGCGAGGAAGACGTCGTCGCCCTTCCCCTCGGGCGAGACGTGCAGGCCGTGCACGTGCAGGTTCGTCGGCCGTTCGAGCCGGTTCACCAGCTCCACCCGCAGCGTGTCGCCCGGCCGCAGCCGCAGCGTGGGACCGGGGACCCCGCCGTTGAACCCCATGGTCCTCGCCGTGCGCCCGGCGACCTCGTGGTCACCCACCGCCGCCTCGAGCCGCACCTCCAGCAGACCGCCGTCGCTGCTGAGGACCTCGGGCTCGGCGTACGTCCCACCGGTGACGGGGTCCAGGGTCGACGTCGAGAGGTCGCGCCACAGGCCGGTGCCGCCCACGACGGCGCCCACCAGGCCGACACCACCCAGGGTGAGCGCCCGACGCCGGCTGATCGGTCTCACGATCCCTCCTCCAGGGTGTGCCGACGGCGCTGGTACTCCTCGGTGCCCAGCTCCCCGGCGGCGTACCGCTCGTCGAGGAGCTGGCGGGCCCGTCCGCCGGATAGCCCGGTCCCACGCCCCGGCCGGTCGGGGCCGTGGTCGAGACCACCGACCAGGACGCGCAGGATGGTGGCCGCCAGCAGCACGACGCCGGCGAGCAGCAGCGCCCCGTAGAACCAGAGGGTCATCGTCCCCCGAGTCTAGGCACCACCGGTCGGAGCCGGCTCGTGCTTGGGAGCCCCGGGGATACTGGACGGGTGAGTGAGTGGCTGGAGGTCGCACGGGCGCGCTTGGGTGAGCAGCTCTTCCACCGGGTCGCAGGTCCGGAGGGCGACCGGCGCCGCGAGCGGATCCACGGCACCCCGGGCCCCCGGTGGTTCGACGAGGACCGATCGATCCGGCGGGTGCACGGGGACGCCTCGATGTTCGTCGGCGGGGTGCGCGCGCTGCTCCTGCAGTCGCTCCACCCGCTGGCCATGGCGGGCGTGGCCGCCCACTCCGGCTTCCGGGGCGACCCCTGGGGGCGCCTGCAGCGCACCAGCCACTTCCTGGCGACCACCACGTTCGGGACGGCGGAGGACGCCGAGGCGATGGTGCGCCGCGTCCGGGCCGTCCACGAACGGGTCCGCGGCCTGACCCCCGACGGTCGGCCGTACGCCGCGTCCGACCCGCACCTGCTGCGGTGGGTGCACGTGGCGGAGATCGACAGCTTCCTGGGCGCCCACCAGGCGTTCGGTGCCCGACCGCTGGACCAGGCGGGCCGCGACGGCTACGTCGCCGACACCGCCCGTATCGCCGAGGCCCTGGGCGCCGAGGGCGTCCCGAGGACCGAGCTCGATCTCCGGGAGCAGCTCGAGGCCTACCGGGCAGAGCTGCAGCTCACCCCAGAGGCCAGGGAGACCGCCCGGTTCCTCCTCCTCGACCCGCCGCTCCCACTGGTGGCACGACCGGGGTACGCCGCCATCGCGGCGGCCTCGGTGGGTCTGCTCCCGCCCTGGGCGCGGACGATGCTCCGGCTGCCGCGGCTCCCGGTCGCCGACCCGCTGCTCACGCGGGCGACGGGGCAGGTGGCGACCCGGACGATCCGCTGGGCGATGGCCTAGACCGTAGGCGGTGACCGGCCTGCCGGTACCAGGCCGCGAAGAGGGCCGTGGCGAGGAGGACCTCGGCCAGGTCACCCCCGTAGTACATCCACTGGGCCGCCGCCTGCACCTCGGCCACGCCGTACCCGGTGCCGGGCGGGAGCGTCTCGGCCCGCGCGTAGAGGAGCTTGCCGAGGTGGGCGTGGGCCGCCGCGGCGAGCACCAGCGCCACGACACGTACGGCGACGCGCGGCCGGTGCGGTGTCGGCTCGGGGCCGGCGATCGCCCAGGTGAAGAGGCAGCCGGCGAGCAGGAAGTGCACGTGCACGAGGTGGTGCACCGGTCCGCCCTGCGAGCTGAGGGCGTACAGCGGGGTCAGGTAGAGCAGGTACATGCTGCCGACGTTGATCACACCGGCCAGGAACGGGTCGGTCGCCACGCGCAGGACCGGGCTCCGCAGGACCCGGGCCATCGGGCGCCGCCAGGAGAGTGGGGCGGTGCCCAGCAGCAGCGCCACCGGCGCGCCGAGGACCAGCCCGATCGGAGCCCACATGCCGATCGCGACGTGGCGGGCCATGTGGTCCCGGGCCTCCCCGCCGGCGAAGCCTTCCGCGAGCGGGGAGAGGGCCAGGCACAGCAGGCCGGCGCCGGTCAGGAAGGCCACGGTCCGGACGACGGGCCACCGGCGCCGGCGGAGTCGCTGGTACCTCACGGTTCCCGCCAGGTAGAGCCCGGCCAGGAGGGTCGGGCCCACCAGCCCGGCGACGGCGACGAGGTCGGTCACCGCTCCGGGACCCCGGCGCTCCGGCGTTCCCGGCGGTGCGCCCACCAGGCCAGCACCGCCCCCGCGAGGAGCAGGACGGCACCGGCCGCGTTCCAGGCCAGGTCGTAGGGCAGCAGGTCCACGTCGTACCGGACCTGGTGCAGGCGCAGGACCTTGTGGTCGACGATGCCGTCCCAGAGCTGGAAGGCGCCCATGCCGATGAGCAGTCCGGCCCAGGCGAACCGGGGCACGAGGGCGTCGCGCCGCCGGAGGTCGGCGAAGAGGAAGAAGCCGCCCACCAGCAGCACCAGCTCCCCGGCGTGCAGCAGGCCGTCGGAGAACAGCGCGACCTCGCTGGTCGACCCGTCGTAGAAGTGGTGCCAGGACAGCAGCTGGTGGAAGACGATCTCGTCGACCGCCGCCATGAGGGCGATCCCGATGATGGCGCACACCCACAGCGACCGGCGCGGCGACGCCGCCGCGCTGCCCGGTCCCGCCGTGGGCGCGTGGGTCCCTCGATCCGGGGCTACCACGTCCGCACCCACACGGTGTGCTCGGACTCGCGGAGGCGACGCAGCGAGTCGGGGGAGAGCTGCTCGGCGGCGTCGGTGACGACGTACCCCAGGTTGCCGCGCGTGGCCAGCTGCTGCCCGGTGACGTTGTCGCCCTCGGCCGCGAAGATCGTGTTCAGCTCCGCCAGGACACCCGGCACGTTGGCGTGGAGGATGCCGATGCGGTGGCCGGGCACGGCGGCCGGGATCGGGACGGTGGGCAGGTTCACCGACAGGTCCGTGCTCCCCTCGAGGGTGAAGTCGGCCAGCTTGCCGGACACGAACCGACCGATCTCCTCCTGGGCCTCCTGCGTGGAGCCGCCCACGTGCGGCGTCAGGATCACGTTGTCGAGCCCGCGCAGCACCGACTCGAACTCGTCGCCCTGCGCCTTGGGCTCGGCGGGGAACACGTCGATGGCCGCGCCGGCGATGTGCCCCGAGAGCACGTGGTCGCGCAGCGCGACGTCGTCGACGACCATCCCCCGGGAGGCGTTGATGAACAGCGATCGGGGCTTCATCGCCGCGAACTGGGCGGCCCCGAAGGAGCCGGCGTTCCCGGGGCGACCGTCCACGTGGAGGCTGACCACGTCGGCCACGGCGAGCAGGTCGTCCAGGGACCCCATGCGGCGCGCGTTCCCGTGGGCCGGACGGTCCGCGGTGTCGTAGAAGACCACGTGCAGGCCCATCGCCTCGGCCAGGGTCGAGAGCTGGGTGCCGATGTTGCCGTAGCCGACGATGCCCAAGGTGCGCCCGCGCACCTCGTGGCTGCCACGGGCCGACTTGTCCCAGATCCCGTCGTGCATGCGCTCGTTCTTCTCGTGCAGCCGCCGGCCGAGCGCGATGATCTCGCCGATCACCAGCTCCACCACGCTCCGGGCGTTGGAGTACGGCGCGTTGAAGACCGCGATCCCGCGATCGGAGGCGGCGTCGAGATCCACCTGGTTGGTGCCGATGCAGAAGCACCCGATCGCGACCAGCTCGGGGGCGTGGTCGAGCACGTCCGCGGTGATCCGGGTGTTGGAGCGGATCCCGAGCAGGGTGACGCCGGGCAGCGACTCCCTGAGCTCTGCCTCGGACATCGAGCTCGCGCGCAGCTCGACCTCGAAGCCGCGTCGCTCGAGGTGGTCCACGGCAACGGGATGGATGTTCTCCAGGAGCAAGGCCTTCATCCCCCCAGCCTAGAGCCGTCGATCCCGCGGCCGAGCGCGGTCACCCGTAGGCTTGCGCGCATGGTCGGTCGACGACGGCTCGGGTCACGATGACTGCGGCGCTGCTGCTCGGGTTCGCCGTGCTCCTGATCGCCGCCAACGCCCTGTTCGTCGCGGCCGAGTTCTCCCTGGTCACCGTGGACCGCGCGCTCGTCGATCGACGAGCGACGGAGGGGGACCGTGGCGCCCGCCGGATGGTCCCGGCCCTGAAGCGCCTGTCCACCCAGCTGTCCGGGGCCCAGCTGGGCATCACCGTCACCTCCCTGGTGGTCGGATACATCGCCGAGCCGGCCATCGCCAGCCTCCTGCGCGACCCCATCGGCGCCCTGGGGGTACCGGAGGCCACCACCCCGGGTCTGGCCTTCGGTGTGGCCTTCGTGCTCGCCACCGGTGCCCAGATGGTCTTCGGTGAGCTGGTGCCGAAGAACTGGGCGATCGCCCAGCCGATGCGGGTGGGGCGAGCCGTGGTGGGCTTCCAGCGGGGCTTCACCGCGCTGGCCGGCCCCCTGATCCGGCTGCTGAACGGGATGGCCAACCTGGTCCTGCACGCCATGGGGATCGAGCCGAGCGAGGAGCTGGCCTCGGCGCGCAGCCCCTCGGAGCTGGCGTCGCTGGCCTCGCGGTCGGCCGACCGGGGCACGCTCGAGGTCGGCACCGCCGAGCTGCTGAACCGCTCGGTCGCCTTCGGCAACCGTCGGGCCGCCGACGTGATGACGCCCCGCCCGCGGGTCCAGTTCATCGATGCGGACGCCACGGCGACCGAGGTGCTGCAGCTGGCCGCCGCGACGGGGCACGCCCGGTTCCCCGTGACCGGGGAGGGCGTCGACGACGTGCTCGGGCTGGTCCACTTCAAGCACGCCCTGGCCGCCACGGAGGAGGGGGACGACGAGAAGGCCGTGCGGGACCTGATGCGAGAGCTGCCCGCGGTTCCCACCAGCCTGCACCTCGACCCCCTGCTGGAGGTGCTGCGCAGCTCCGGTCCGCAGATGGCGGTGGCCGTCGACGAGTACGGCGGCACCGCGGGCATCGTGTCGCTGGAGGA
>CAZRKV010000008.1:20198-24061 GCA_964600305.1 uncultured Nocardioides sp.
ATCTCGTTCGCGGTGGCCCTCGCGATCGTCGTCGCCTTCCACATGGTCCTGGGCGAGATGGTGCCGAAGAACATCGCGATCGCCGGCCCGGAGCGGTCCGCACTCGTGCTCGGACCCCCGTTGTACGCCGCGGTCGTGGCCCTGAAGCCGGCGATCGTGCTGCTGAACTGGATCGCCAACGTCGTCCTCCGGGTCGTGCGCGTCCAGCCGCAGGACGAGGTGGCCTCCACCTTCACCTCCGACGAGGTGGCCGGCTTCATCGAGGAGTCGCGCCGGGCCGGACTGCTGGACGACGTGGAGGAGGAGCTGCTCACCAGCGCCCTGGGCTTCAGTGACGCGCCGGTGAGCGACGTGGCGGTCGGCACGGCCGACCTGACGACGGTGTCCGAGGACGTGACCCCGGCCGAGCTCCGGACGCTGTGTGCTCGCACCGGGTTCTCGAGGTTCCCGGTCGCCGACGCGGCGGGGGACCTGGTCGCCTACGTCCACGTGAAGGACGTCCTGGAGGCACCGGACCCCCAGGCCCCGGTGCCCGCCACCTGGCTGCGGCGGCTGGCCACGGTCGCCGACGACGACTCGCTGCGCCGGGCGCTGGCGGGGATGCAGGCCCGGGGGGCCCACATGGCCCGGGTGGTGGACTCCGCCGGGGGAGGCGTGGTCGGGGTGGCCATGCTGGAGGACATCCTCGAGGAGCTCGTGGGTGAGGTCGTCGACGCCGGCCAGCTCACCCGGCCGGAGTGACCCACCCCGGCCTCACACCGGTCGAGGGCGCCGGCCATTCCCGAGGACGAGGATCGACGTGACCACCACGACGATGCCGCACGCGACCTCCACGCCGGCCAGTCGCGGTTCCTGGTGCTCGGCGAGGAGCCCGTTGGTGAGGAGGGCCGCCCCGGCGACGAGCGTCATCCCCGCGGCCGGGCGGGGCCTGGGCGAACGCAGCAGCGCGATGGCGCCCCATCCGAGCAGGATGAGCACCGCGGTGATCCGGAAGGAGTTGCCGCGGCCGACGACGTCCTGCGGCACCAGCCCGACCATGGCCGCGAACAGGACCACCACCAGGACGGCGAGGATTCCTCCGACCGCGGGAGCCGGGTTGCGGGGCGGTCGGGGGCGGGTCCCGAGCACGGCACGGTCGACCGTCCGGGTGGTCTCGAGGGCGTCCCGGCGCACCTCCGGGTCCTCGAGCATGGTGCCGGCCTCGACCCCGGGGTGACCGTGGTCGCTCCGGACCTCGTCGAGCCCCTCCGCCGCGTCCGAGGTCGTGTGCACGTCGCGCAGCATGCCCCCGGCGAGCGACGTGGCGGCGCCGCCGCCGAGGACGACGAGTCCGGCGACGGACCAGGGCCACGAAGCCAGGGCGACACCGAGGCCGAGCAGGACCAGGCCGGCCAGGGCCAGGCCGAGACCGCCCCACACGAGCTGGGGGCGCACGCGCTCAGGTGGGAACATGCCTGCGCATCACCTCCGCGGCCCCGGGCGGTACCCGTGACGGATCGGTTGAAACCCGGCCGCGTGGTCGGTCCGGACGTCGGGTTGTCACAGGTTGTTACCGTGGCCCACTTTGGTCGCGACAGAGGAGTAGCGAGTGCGCTTGAAGGTACTGGTGGCGGTCGGGTTGGTGTTGTCCCTCTTCGGGCTCGCCTCCTGCGGTGGATCCGACGAGGACGACGGCAACGGTGGGGAGACCTCCGAGCAGTCCACCGGTTCGGAGGGCGACGGCGAAGAGGGGCAGGCCGCCCCCGAGCCCGACCTCGAGGGCGTCCCTGACGTCGTCGCGGAGGTGAACGGCACCGAGATCGACCGCGAGGAGTTCGCCTCGGCGTACGAGGGCCAGTTCCAGCAGATGGCCGCGCAGGCCCAGATGAGCGGCCAGGAGCTGGACCAGGAGCAGCTGAAGAAGCAGACGGCCGAGACGCTGGTGAACAGTGAGCTGCTGGTGCAGGAGGCCGACGAGCGAGGGGTCGACGCCTCCGACGCGGCGGTGGACCGGACGCTGGAGGAGCTGGCCCAGCAGAACGGCATGTCCTCCGGTGAGGAGTTCCTCAAGGCCCTCGAGGAGCAGGGGACCGGCGAGGAGGAGGTGCGTGACCAGGTGCGCACCCAGGTGCAGATCGAGGGCCTGATCGCTGACGAGGCCGGGGAGATCAAGCCGACCCAGGCCGAGCTGCGCAAGGCCTACCGCGCCGCCAAGCAGCAGCAGGAGCAGGCCGGCGGCCAGGGCCAGGGGCAGGACGGCCAGGAGCTGCCGCCGTTCAAGAAGCTGCGGCCGCAGCTGGCCGAGCAGGTCAAGACCGAGAAGCAGAACGAGGTCGGTCAGGAGCTGGTCGGGGACCTCCGCGAGGACGCGGACATCACCGTCCACCTGTGACCGGTCGCTGACCGACCCGGGGCCGCCGTCCCACCGCGAGGTGGGCGGCGGCCCCGGGTCGTGCGTGGGGTCAGGCGACCGGTGACCGCTGGCGGCCGAACCAGAGCGCGCCGGCCCCGGCTGCCAGGGCCGCGAGGGCGATCAGGGCGGTCAGCCCCACGTGCTCGGGGGCGCCGGTGTCCGGCAGGACCTCGGGCCCAGCCGGCGGCCCGGCCTGGGGGCCGGGCGCCGGGCCCGCGTCCGGGCCGTCCCCGCCGCGGTCGCCGTCACCGGGGCCGGGATCGCGGGGGTCCTCGGGCTCCAGTCCCTCCGGCGGCTCGCCCGAGGCCCGCACCGAGGACGACGCCAGCGGCAGCTGGACGCCGTCGGCCCCCGGCAGCAGCTCCACGGTCACGGCCCGCACGGTGAAGGAGTCCTCGCCCAGCACCCCGGGCCGGTCCTGGTGGTTGAGCGTGACCGTCGCGACTCGCGGGAGCGCATCCAGGGCCGGGGCCAGTGCCGAGAGGAGCGAGCCGAAGACCGGGTCGATCGCTGCGGCCACCGGGCCGCTCGCCTCGTCCCGGAGGGGCGTGAGCTCCTCGCCGACCGCGCCGGTCAGCGCCGTGACCAGCGGCCCAGCGCTGTCCAGCAGGTCGCCGGTGCCGAGGTCGATGCCGACGAGCTCCAGCTCACCGGTCGTGGCCACGACCGCGTCCTCCTCCGTCAGGCCGAGGAAGTCGCCCAGGGACCCGGTCACAGTGAGGTCGAGGTCGCTGGAGAGCACGGGGTCGAGGACGTCGACGGTCGTCGCCACCGCCATCGTGAGGCGCGTGCCCAGCAGGGTGTCCAGGACCGCGCTCCGGACGTCGGCGAGCAGCTCGTCCAGGAGGTCGGTGACCGCGCCGGCGACGCGGACGAGGTGGTCCTCGGTCAACAGCTCCGTGTCGGCGGGCAGGCCGTTGAGCCCGTCGGGGTGCAGCCGGGCCAGGTCCACAGCGATCACGCCCGTCGACAGGTCGATCGTGACCAGGCCGTCGTCGCTGGTGAGCGCCCCGTCGAGCAGGCCGTCCGTCGCCCCGGCCAGGTCCACGTCGGCCTGCACCTCTGGGGTGCCGAGGTCCACCGTGGCCAGCGGGCCCAGGTCGAGGGTCGGCAGCGCCAGCTCCGCGAGGGCGGACTCCAGGGTGCCCCCGGCGCCGACGTACTGGTCCACCTCGCCGCTCAGGGCGCCGACCGCACCGGACAGTCGCGAGGTCAGGTCGCCCACCAACGGGCTGGAGACCCGCAGCTCGGCGCCGGCGACGACGTAGTCGGAGTCGAAGCCCTCGCCGTGGGTCGCCGAGGCGGTGGTGCCCAGGGCGCCCAGGGCGAGTCCCACCTCGTCGACGACTTGTTCGGTGAGGCCGTCGACGCCCAGCTGGCCGAGCAGGGCCGTGAGGTCGAGCCGCGCGTAGTCGGCGTCGGCTCCGTCCTCCCCCGGGGAGACCGCGAGGGAGCCGTCGTCGGTGACGGC
>CAZRKV010000009.1:0-19731 GCA_964600305.1 uncultured Nocardioides sp.
AGGTGCCGGCGTAGTTGGCCTCGTAGCCCAGCGCCCGGTCCAGCTCGGTGGCGTGCCCGATCGATTCGTGGATGGTCAGCCAGAGGTTCGAGGGGTGGATCACCAGGTCGTGGGCGCCGGGGTCGACGCTCGGGGCGACGAGCTTCTCGGCCAGCAGCTCGGGGACCTCGGCGAGCTCGGCGTCCCAGTCCCAGTGGTCGGCGGTGGTGAGGTACTCCAGCCCCCGGCCGGCCGGGGGTGCGATGGAGGACATGGCGTCGAAGGTGCCGCTGGCCTCGTCGGTGCCCATGGCGGTGAAGCCGGGCTCGACCCGGACACGCTGCTGGGTGGTGCGGGTGCCGGCCAGGTCGGCGTAGTACTTGTTCTCGTGGACCTGCTGCAGCTGCGCGGTCGCGTGCTCCACGGCGGGGTGCCGGCGCAGACGCTCGGTCCAGTCCAGCAGGATCGCGGCGGTGTCGGTGGTGGGGACCACGAACGGGTCCTGCTCGTAGGCCGAGCACCACGTGACGTCGTCGTGCACCGGCTCGGCGGCCAGCTCGACCGCACGGGTGGTCATCCCCGCGGCCACCTCCGCGACGGCGATCGCCTCCTCGGCGACGCGGCGGGCCTCCGCGTCGGTCAGCACCACCCCGGCGGCGAAGCCCCACGCGCCCCGGTGGACCACGCGCACGGCGAAGCCGAGGTCCTCCTCGCTCCCCGCGGTCTGCAGGACACCGTCCCGGACGCCGAGGTAGGCGTAGCGGACCCGCTCGAAGCGGAAGTCGGCATGCGTGGCCCCCATCTCCGCGGCCCGCTGCAGGGCGACGTCACCCAGGCTCCGGTGGGGGAGCGCCAGGAACGACGGATCGATCTGGTGCTGCGTCATGCTCCCCGAACCTACTACTGCGCGCGATCCGGTGACGGAGGGGTGAACGCTCGGTGAGCACTCCGGCAGGCGCGTCACCCCCGAGGTCCCGCGTCGTTGGGTCGGTCGAGGCCGGCACCCGCCCGGCCACGGGCCGAGGGGGTCGCCAGTGGAGCAGCCGCACGAGTCCGGCACGGGGCCGGGCCTGGATCGCCGTACCGTCCTGCGGGGGACCGTGGGCGCACTGGGGGCCGTCGGGTCCACGGTCGTCACCGGCCCGGCGGGCGCCGCCCCGAGGCCCCCGCGGGACCGGGTCTTCCGGCACGGGGTCGCCTCGGGCGACCCCCGGCCCCGCCGCGTGGTGATCTGGACCCGGGTGTCCCCGACTCCGGACGCGGTTCCGGGCTCGGGCGTGGGGCCGCGCGTGCCCGTCTCCTGGCAGGTCGCCACCGACCCGTCCTTCCGCGACGTCGTGGACAGGGGCCGGGCACGCACCGGGCCGGGCCGGGACCACACCGTGAAGGTCGACGTACGGCGCCTCCGCCCGGGCCGGGACTACTGGTACCGCTTCCGGTGCCGTGGGGAGTGGAGCCCGGTCGGTCGCACCCGTACGGCTCCGAGGCAGGACGCCGACGTGGACCACCTGCGCTTCGGGGTGGTGTCCTGCGCCAACCTGCAGGCCGGCTGGTTCAGTGCCTACCGGCACCTGGCCGAGCGGGACCTGGACGCGGTGATCCACCTGGGCGACTACCTCTACGAGTACGCCCCGGGGGAGTACGGCCACGGCTTCGACAACCACGACGTCCGCGCCCACCACCCGCCGCGGGAGACGGTCACGGTGGGTGACTACCGCGCCCGCCACGGGCAGTACCGGCAGGACCCGGACCTGCAGCGGCTGCACGCGCGGGCGCCGTTCATCGTCACGTGGGACGACCACGAGACCACGAACGACGCCCACGCCGGCGGGGCGGAGAACCATCAGCCCGGGGAAGGTGCCTGGGTCGACCGGCAGGCGGCGGCGCGGCGTGCCTACGACGAGTGGATGCCGGTGCGGATGAGCGGTACGGCGGCCCTGGCCGACGGCACCCGGCTGCACCGGCGGCTGCGCTTCGGCCGCCTCGCGGAGCTGAGCATGCTCGACCTCCGCAGCTTCCGGTCCCCGCAGGTCGACCCCGTCCTCCCGGGATCGCCCCTCGGGCCGTACGCCGACCCCGCCCTGAGCGACCCCGCACGCACGATCACCGGACGGGACCAGATGGCGTGGCTGAAGCGGTCGCTGCTGCGGCGCACCGCCCAGTGGAAGCTGGTGGGCAACCCGGTGATGATCGCCCCGGTCACCTTCGGTGCGCTGCCCCGGGACCTGGTCGGCCCGGTCAACGACGTGACGGGGCTGCTGCCCGACGACGGCCTCGCGTACAACTCCGACCAGTGGGACGGCTACACCGCCGACCGGCGGGAGCTCTTCGACCACCTCCGGGACCACGGGGTGCGCGACACCGTCTTCCTCACCGGGGACATCCACTCCGGGTGGGCCTGCGACCTGCCGGCCGACCCGGGGCGCTACCCCCTGGGCGACACCGTGGGGGTGGAGCTGGTGTGCAGCTCGGTGACCAGCAACAACCTCAAGGACATCACCGGTTCCCCGCCGCGGACCACGTCGCGGGTCGTGGAGTCGACGATCCGGACCGCGAACCCGCACGTGAAGTACCTGGACTTCGACCACCACGGCTTCTCGGTCCTGGACGTCACCCCGGCGCGGGTGCAGATGGACTGGTACGTCATCGGCGACCGGAGGGATCCCCACACGGGGGCGCGCTGGTCGCGCTCCTTCGCCTGCGAGGCGGGCACCCAGCGGCTGCGCCGGGCCGCGGCACCGGCGGGGGGTGCCTGATGGTCGGGGAGCCGGAGCCCACCGGCGCGGTGGGACGGCGCCCGGTGGCGACCGACCGCCGCACGTTCCTGCAGGTCGCCGGCGCCGGCGGCGCCGGGTTGGTCTTCTCCAGTGCCCCCGGGGCGCCCGCCGCGGCCGCAGCGGCCGAGCGCTGCTACGTCGTCGTGCTGGACGGACTGCGCCCCGACGAGGTCTCCGGGGGATCGATGCCGACCGTGCAGGCGCTGCGGCGGCAGGGGCTGGACTTCCCCCGGGCCCGGGCGCTGCCGGTGACGGAGACCCTGCCCAACCACGTGATGATGATGACCGGCGTCCGTCCCGACCGTAACGGGGTGCCGGCCAACGAGGTCTACGACCGGGGGCTGGGGGAGGTACGGACGATGGACCGCCCCGGCGACATCCGGGTCACGACCCTCATCGAGGCCCTGTCCGCCCGCGGCCTCAGCAGCGGCACCGTGCTGAGCAAGGAGTACCTCTTCGACATCTTCGGCGCCCGCGCGACGCACCGCTGGGAGCCGCGGCCGGTGGTACCCGTCTCCGGGCACGCGCCGGACGCCTTCACCATGGACGCCACGGTGACGATGGTCCGGCGCTTCGACCCGCGGTTCGTGTTCGTCAACCTCGGTGACGTCGACCGCCTGGGGCACACCGACCTGACCGGCACCACGCTGCGGGCGGCCCGCACGGCGGCGCTGGCCGCGACCGACCTCCAGGTACGCCGCCTCGTCCGGATGCTGCAGCGCACCGGCCGGTGGGAACGGTCGATGCTGCTGTTCGTGGCCGACCACTCGATGGACTGGTCGGTGCCGGGGCGGGTGGTCTCCCTGGCGCCCCTGCTCGAGGCGGATCCGTTGCTCGCGGGTCGTGTCGCGGTGGCCCAGAACGGTGGTGCCGACCTGCTCTACTGGACGGGGCCGGCCCGGCGGCGTACCGAGGCGGTGGCGCGGATGCGGCGGACCGCCCTGGCCCACCCGGGCGTGCTGGCCGCGCACGACCGACGCGCCGAGCGCCACCGGTTGCGACTGGGCGCCCGGGCCGGCGACGTGGTGGCCTACTGCCGGGCGGGCTGGCGGTTCTCCGACCCCCACCCCCTGGCCAACCCGATCCCGGGCAACCACGGGCACCCGTCCACCGAGCCGATCCCGTTCTTCCTCACCGGCGGTCACCCGGACGTTCCGCGGGGGACCTCCACCGCCCCGGCGAGCACGGTGGACGTGGCCCCGACGGTGGCCCGCTTCCTCGGGGTCGACCGGACGGCGCGACCGCGCGGGGGCTGGGACGGCCGCGCGCGGCTCTGAGGCGCGCCGAACCGTCCTCAGGCGTGAGCGCGCGTGCTGACGAGGGTGGAGCCGGTGCGGGCCTTGCCCACGTGCAGCTGGGCGGGGATCCGGTCCCGGAGCTCGGTGACGTGGCTGACGATGCCCACCACGCGGCCGCCCTCGCGCAGTCCGTCGAGGGTGTCCATGACGTCGTCGAGGGTGTCGGCGTCGAGGGAGCCGAAGCCCTCGTCGACGAAGAGGGTGCCCACCTCGGTGCCCCCTGCCTCCTGGGTGACGACGTCGGTGAGACCGAGGGCCAGCGCCAGGGAGACCACGAAGGTCTCACCGCCGGAGAGGGTGACGGGGTCGCGGGCCTCCCCGGACCAATCGTCGACGATCCGCAGCGAGAGGCCACCCCGGCGCTCCCCGGCGCCCCGCTGCGCCGTGTGCTCGAGGGTGTAACGGCGGTCGCTCATCGTCGCGAGTCGCTCGTTGGCGGCCGCCACCACCTGCCCGAGGCGTCGCGCGAGGACGTAGGCGGACAACCTCATCTGCCACGCGTTGTCGCCCGACTTGCCCTCGGCGAGGGCGGCCAGCCCCGCGACCGTCTCGTGCTCCTCGCGGACCGGGGCCCAGGCCGCCAGCGCGGGGACCAGGTCGTCGTGCAGGCGGCGGGTGCGGTCGGCGCGGTCCGCGGCGAGCCGGTGGTGCCCCTCCACCCCGGCCCGTGCCTCGTCGGCGACCCGGTGGGCCTCCTCCAGGGCCGCGAGGTCGGGGTCGGGGTGGTCGGCCGCCTCCCGCACCTCGGGGTCGGCCAGGATGCCCGTGACACGCGCACGGGCCCGGTCGTGGGCCTCGACCCGGACGCGGAGGTCGTCGAGCTCGTCGGCCGGTACGGCCGCGGCCACTGCGGTCGGTGCATCCGGGAAGCCGGCGTCGTGGGCCACCTCGGCGAGGTAGGCCGCCAGGTCGGCCGCGGCCGACGCGGCGGCACGGTCCGCCTCGATCGCCGCGACCAGCTCCTCCAGCCGGGACACGTCGGTGACCAGCTCCTCCACCAGGGCGGCGACGTCGGGCCGTCCCCCGAGACCGTCCGCCAGGCGGGCGGCCTCCCGGCGCTCGCGCTCGACCAGGCCCGCAGAGGTGGAGGTGAGTGAGGCGAGCTCGACCCGGGCGTCGCCCAGGTCGGCCTCGAGGGTCCGGCCCACCTCGCGGACCCGGTCGAGGTGGTCGGCGGCGTTCGCCAGGCGCGCGGCCACACTCGCCTCCTGCTCGATCTCCGACCGGAGGTCGCCGAGCCGGCGGGCGACCGCGTCCCGGGTGCTGTCGGCCACCAGCTCGGCGAGGTGGGCCTGCCGGGTCTCCAGGGTGCGGACGTGATCCTGGTGGGCCTGGCGGTGCGCGTCCGCGGTCTCCGCCTCGCGCCGGGCTGCGCGCTCCTCGTCCCGGCCGGGGGTGCCGGGGGAGGGGGTCGCGGGGCTCGGGTGGTCGCTGGACCCGCACACCGGGCAGTGCGCACCGGCGGCCAGCGCGGAGGCGAGCTCGGCGGCCATCCCGGTCAGGCGCTCTTCCTGGACGTCCAGCCACTGCTCACGGAGGCGTTGGTGGGCGTCGACGGCCGCAGCCAGCTCCTGCCGGGCGGCGCGGAGGGCCTCCTGGGTCTGCTCCAGCTCCGCATGCCGCTGCTCGAGGCGCTCGAGGTCGCGCGCCTCCTCCCGCAGCCGTGGGAGCCGCTCGGAGGCCGCACGCGCCCGGGCGTGCTCCTCCTCGGCGGTGCGCAGCTCGGACGGGTGGTCGGTGACCCGACGCTCGAGGTCGGCCACCCGGGTGCGGCCGCCAGCCACCCGTGCCTCGAACTCGGCGCACTCCTCACGCAGCCGCTGCAGGTCGGCCTCGACCCCCGCCAGGGCCCGGGCCTCGCCCAGCCGGGTGCGCCGCTCCTCCAGCGCCGGACCGGCAGCGGAGTGCAGGGCGTCCGGCTCACCCTCCGACGCCGCCACCAGGTCCGCGACGGCCCGGGCCGCCTCCTGACGGCGACGCTCCGACTCCTCCCGCTGCGATCGCGCGCGGTGCACCTGGTCGTGGACCACGAGCACCGGGGCCGCCCGGCCGGCCGCCTCGATCCGGCGGCGCAGCTCCTGCACCTGTGCGACCTGCTCGTCGAGCTCACGCTCCTCGTCCCTGGCCCGCTGCCACCGTCGGCGACGCTCGGCCAGCTCACGGCCCGCCGCGAGGTCCCGGTCGGCCTGCGCGGCAGTGCGACCGGCTTCCTCCAGCCGGGTGGCGGAAGCCCGCTCGGCCGCGGCGGTCGCGTCCCGGACCTCGCGGACCCAGGCGAGCAGGCTGCCGTCGGCGGCCCTCTCGGCCACGGCCAGGGTGAGGTCACCGTCCGGGTCGGGCCCACCCTCGGACGGCTCGATCGCCACACCGGCCTCCCCGGCGGCCTCGCGCAGCCGATGGACCAGGGCGAGGACACCCTCACCGTGCCGGTTCGAGGCGCGGTGCAGCTCGGTGCGCCGTTGCCGCAGCCACAGCTCGACCTGCTCGAACCTCCGGGTGCGGAAGAGCTGTTGGAGCAGGCGGTGCCGGTCCTCGGACGTGGCGCGGAGGAAATCCTGGAACCGGCCCTGCGGCAGCATCACGACCTGGGTGAACTGCCCGAGGTGCATCCCGAGCAGGTCATGCACCAGGTGGCCGGCCTCGTCGAGCCGGTTGGTCAGGTGCACCGGCTCGCCGTCGACGACCTCCTGCACCAGCACCGAGGCCTGCTGGCGGGTCGTGCCGGTGCCGCGCTTCTTGGGCCGTTCCCAGCCGGGCGACCGGGTGAGGTGGAAGCGACGACCACCGATGGTGGCGTCCAGGAAGACCCGCGGGGCCCGGTCGGGCGGGGCGAGGTCGCAGCGCAGGTTCTTCGCGCTGCCGCGGTCGCCCGGGACGTCGCCGTACAGGGCGAAGCACACCGCGTCCAGCACGCTGGTCTTGCCCGCGCCGGTGGGGCCGCTGAGCAGGAAGAGGCCGGCGTCGGAGAGGGCCTCGAAGTCCACCTCCACGGTGTCGGCGAACGGACCGAAGGCGGTGACCTCCAGGGCGTGCAGGCGCATCAGCGGGCCACCTCGGACAGGTCGAGCTCGCGGTCGTCGCAGCAGGCCTCGCAGGCAGCCTGCAGCAGTCGGGACTCGGTCGGGGTCGCGGGCGCCCCGCGGAGGTCGGCGACGAAGTCCAGCGCGATCTCGTGGTCGCTGCGGCCGGACACCTGCGCGGCAGGGGAGTCGGTGCGGTGCCCGGCCTCGGGCTCGAACGACAGGACCAGGGTGTGCGGGAAGCGCCGGGAGAGTCGGTCCATCGCCTGGCGCGGGCGGACCGCGTCGGTGAGGGTGGCCTGGACCCACGAGGACTCGTGGGCGGCGAGCCCGGGGTCGGCGAGGAGGTGCTCCAACGGGCCGGAGATCCGGGCCAGCGGGCGGGGCACCGGGGCCTCGACGAACTCGGCGGCCTCGACGCCCTCGGGGCCGAGGTCGACCAGCCACGACCCCTTGTGGTGGTCGGCCTCGGAGAAGGAGTAGGCCAGCGGCGAGCCGGAGTAGCGCACGTGCTGGTCGAGCACGTGGCTGCCGTGGAGGTGGCCGAGGGCGACGTAGTCGACCTCGTCGAACAGGGCCGCCGGGGCCACCGAGACCCCACCGACGCTGATGTCCCGCTCGGAGTCGCTGGGGCGTGGCTCGAGGCCGCCCGCCACGAACGCGTGGGCGAGCACGACCGACCGGGCACGGGGACGGGTCGCCAGGTCGCGACGGACCCGCACCATCGCCTCGGCCAGGGTCGCCTCGTGGGAGCGCGCCGGGAGCGACCAGGTGGTGCGCATCGCGTCGGGGTCGAGGTAGGGCAGTCCGTGGATCGCCACCGGCCCGTGCTCGTCCTCGAGCAGCACCGGCCGCCCCACCGTGTCCGCCCGGGTGCGGATGTGGACCCCGGCCGCGTCGATCAGGTCGGAGCCGAAGCCCAGCCGCTGGGCCGAGTCGTGGTTGCCGCTCGTCACCACCACGCTGGCACGGGACCGGGCCAGCCGGCTGAAGGCCTCGTTGGCCAGGCGCACCGCGTCGACCGGGGGCAGCGCCCGGTCGTAGACGTCACCGGCGACCACCACCAGGTCCACCCGCTCCGTCTCGACCACCTCGAGCAGGTGGTCGACGTACGTCGCCTGGTGCCCGAGCATCCCCTCGCGGTGGAAGGAACGGCCCAGGTGCCAGTCGGAGGTGTGAAGGATCCGCACACCCAGCAACCTAGGAGCCGCCACCGACAGTCCGGAGGAACCCACGCCGGGAGCGGGCGAACGGCGGGTCCACCGGCGGCAGGTCGGTGGGAGGTCGGTGGGGTCAGGTGTAGCTGACGCACCGCTCGGCGCTGGTGAAGCCGTACAGCTGCAGCGCCGACTCCCGGGCCAGCTGCACGGCCAGGCTGGAGGGGGCACCCACCGCAACCAGCGACGCGATGCCGGCGGCCACCGCCTTCTGCACCAGCTCGAAGCCGGCGCGACCGCTCACGACGAGCACGGCGGCGGCGGGAGAGTCCCCGGCGAGCAGCCGGGCGCCGGTGACCTTGTCGACGGCGTTGTGCCGGCCCACGTCCTCGCGGGCCACGAGCAGCCGGCCGTCGGTGTCGAAGAGGCCGGCGGCGTGCAGGCCACCGGTGCGGTCGAACGTCCGCTGGTGCTCCCGCAGCCGCTCCGGGAGTGCCCGCACGACCTCGGGGCCGGGGGGAGGGGCGACGGGGGCGACCACCCGGGGAGCCGAGAGCGCCTCGGTGACGCTGTCCTTCCCGCACACGCCACAGGCGGCCGCGCCACCGGCCATCGCGGGGGACCGGTCGGCCGGGTCGTGCCGCGGCGGTCCGAGGAGCCGCACCGTGACCACGTTGAACTCCTGCTCCGGGGTCAGGTCGACGTCGGTGCAGTACGCGACCGTGTCCAGGTCACCGGGCGCGATCGCTCCCTCGTGCAGCAGGTTGCCGGCCGCGAGCTCGAAGTCGTGGCCGGGGGTGCGCATGGTGACCCACACCCGGCGGGCGGGGCGGCCGGGCCAGCCCATCCGGATCTCCAGCGGCTCCTCGGTGACCAGGCGGTCCTCCCGCCTTTGCTCACCGTCCGGGGTCAGCTCGGTGACGCGGGTGCGCACCGTGGGGCCGGGGCGGCGGGGCCGGCTCACCGGGCCACCCCGGCGAACCGGTCCCGGACGGCCAGCCGACGGGCCAGCTCGTCGGCCTGGTCGAGCACCCGGCGGCGGAGCACCGCGTCCAGCCCGGGCTCGGCGGCGAGGGAGCGGGCCCGCTCCAGCGTGTCGTGCTCCAGCACGGTCAGCGGGAAGTACGCCGAGGCCACGGTGCCGAGCATCCATCCGGCGTGGACGTCGGCGGTGCCCGGCAGGTCCTCGAAGTAGCGGGCCACGTACGGCGCCGTGAGGTGCTCCTGGCCCGGCCGCCACATCCCCTCACCGGCGGCGGCGATCACCTGGTTGGTGGCCGGCCGGGCGCCGGTGAGGTGCTCCCAGGCGGTCGCCTTGGCCTCCGCGGTGGGCAGGGCTGCCGCGGCGCGGGTGTGCTCGATCTCGGCGAGGGCGGTGCGGTCGAGCTCGAGGTGGACGCGGAGCTCCTCGGGGTCCGTGGCGCCCAGGGCCGCGAGCCGGACCAGGATGCGCCACCGCAGGTCGAGGTCCAGGTCGATCCCGCGAGGCAGTCCGGCCCCGCTCAGCCAGGCACGCAACGGGCCCGGGTCCTCGGCCACCGACACCAGTCCGTGGAGCGTCGCCAGCTGCACGTCGCCGCCCGGCTGCGCGTCGGCCAGGCGGTCCGTGCAGGCCGTCCAGACCCGCTCGAGCGCGACGTGCGGGTCGGGGGAGAGGGGCACGACCGTCCCGACCACCCAGGGGAGCACGGTCGCCAACGCCTCGGCGACCTGCTCACCCGGCACCACGGCCTCGACCAGGTCCAGCACCTGCTGCGGGGCCACCTCGGCGTTGTGGAAGCCGTTGCGCACGATGTTCCAGGCGCCGGCCCGCAGGGCCGGGTCCTCCTGGTCGGGCAGCACGCCGGGGAGGGCGGCCACCGTCCCCTGGTCCGGGAGCACCAGGGCCCAGGTCTCGTGCCACGGGTCCAGCAGCACCGCCTCGTCCCCGGCGGTCGGGAGCGGCGTGCTCGTACCGGCCACCTCCAGCCCACCGGTGCGCCACCGCCCGTCGGTGGCTGCGGCCCAGCCGATCGCGTGCCGGCGCGCCGCCCCGGGGTGTCGGCCGCCCGGTGCCGCCGGCGGCTCCCGGCGTACGGCGCCCTCCGCCCGGTCGAGGCGCAGCGTGTCCACGCCGGAGGACTCCAGCCAGTCGGCGCTGAACGTCGAGAGGTCGCCCCCGCCGGCCCGTTCCCAGCAGGCGAGGAGATCGGCCAGGGTGGCGTTGCCGAAGCGGGCCCGGGTGAGGTGGTCGATCACCCCGGAGAGGAACACCTCGTCCCCGAGCAGCGTGTCGAGCTGTCGCAGGACGCTGGCCCCCTTGACGTAGGAGATCCCGTCGAAGTCCTGCAGGGCGGTCCGCGCGTCCGGGGCGGGGTTGCCCGCCACCGGGTGGGTCGTGGGCCGCTGGTCGGCGACCAGGCCCCACTGGGTGCGGCTCCAGGCGTGGTGGGTCCAGGCGTCGTACCGGGTCACGTCGGAGGTGACCCGGGTGCCGAGGTACTCGGCGAACGACTCGTTGAGCCACAGGTCGTCCCACCAGCGGGGGCTGGTGATGTTGCCGAACCACTGGTGGGCGAGCTCGTGCGCCACCGTCGTCGCGCGGTCCACCCAGCGGCCGTGGGGGACCCGGCTGGAGAACAGCAGCTGGTCGCGGAAGGTCACGCAGCCCGGGTTCTCCATCGCACCGGCGTTGACCTCCGGGACGAAGGCCTGGTGGTAGTCGCCGAAGGGGTACCGGATGCCGAACAGGCGGTGGTACTCGTCGAAGCAGGCGCGCGTGACGTCCCAGAGGTCCCCGGCCTGCTCGTCGAGCTCGCGCGCGAGGCTGCGGCGCGCGCTGAGCCCCAGCGGGATGCCGTCGTGCTCGTCGCGGAGCACGTGCCACGGCCCGGCGACGAGGGTGACGAGGTACGTCGGGAGCGGCTGGGTCGGGCCGACCTCCCACCGGCCCGGGTCGGCCTCCCGGGCCGGCGCGTTCCCGATCACCGTCCACTCCGGGGGCGTGACGACCTCGAGGGTGTACGTCGCCTTCAGGTCGGGCTGGTCGAAGCAGGCGAAGATGCTGGGAGCGGCGTCCATGAACGACATCGCGTAGACGTAGTGGCGGCCGTCGGCCGGGTCCACGCTGCGGTGCAGGCCCTCGCCGTCCGAGCGGAACCCCATCACCGCGTCGACCACGAGCTCGTTCTCGCCGGGGTCGGTGGCGAGGGGGAGCCGCCCGTCCACGAGCGTGTCGGGGTCGACCGGCGAGCCGTTGAGCCGGATCGATCCGACCCGGACCGGACGCAGGTCGCAGAAGGTCTCGCCGCCGGTGCTGGTGAAGGTGACCGTGGTGAGGGAGCCGAAGGTGTCCTCGTCCGCGGCGAGGTCGAGCCGCACGTCGTACGCCGTCACCGACATCCGGGCGGCGCGGTCCCGCGCCTCGTGGAGCTGCAGGCTGCGGGCGGGTGGCACGACGCCAGCCTACGCGCCCTCTGACAGGCTGGGACCTCATGAGCCGGAGCCGCGCCCAGGTGTCGCCCCAGCACGGACGCCGGTTCGTGGTGACCGGCGCCAGCAGCGGGATCGGCCTGGCGACCGCCCGCGCCCTGGCCGCCGCCGGCGGACACGTGGTCTTGGCGGTGCGTGATCCCGCGAAGGGGGAGGCGGCCGCCCGGTCCATGGCCGGGACGGTCGAGGTGCGGCACCTGGACGTGGCCGACCTCGCCTCGGTGCGCGCGTTCGCCGCCGGGGTGGGCGAGGTGGACGTGCTGGTCAACAACGCGGGCGTGATGGCGGTGCCGCAGTCGCTGAGCGCGGACGGGTTCGAGCTGCAGCTGGCCACCAACCACCTGGGTCACTTCGCGCTGGTGAACCTGCTGCTCCCGCGGCTGGGGGACCGGGTCGTGGTGGTCTCGTCGCACTCCCACCGGCACGCCAGGCTGGACCTGGCCGACCTCGGCTACGAGCGACGGCCGTACCACCCCTACGGTGCCTACGCCCAGTCCAAGCTGGCCAACCTGCTGATGGTGCTCGAGCTGCAGCGTCGGTTGACCGCGCTCGGCTCCGCGTTGCGCGTGCTGGCCGCGCACCCGGGCTACACGGCCACCGCGATCCAGGGCAACGCCGGGAGCCGTACCTTCCGTCGCATCTCGGCGGTGGGCAACCTGCTGGTCGGGATGCCGGCGTGGCGAGGGGCGCTCCCCACGCTGTACGCCGCCACCGAGGACCTGCCCGGCAACAGCTACCTCGGGCCCCACCGGTGGCGAGGGCTCCACGGCTGGCCCACCCTGGTGGGCCGATCGCGGGCGGCGAGCGACCCGGACCTGGCCCGGCGACTGTGGGCCCGCTGCGAGGAGCTCACCGGCACGTCCTTCCCCGCGGGGCCCCTCAGCGGTCCACCGAGGTGATGGTGATCGGTCGCTTGGGGGGACCGGTGCCGTCACCGGGGCCCTCCGCGGCCTCCACACCGGCGCGAGCCACCTTGCGGACGGTCTTCAGCCCCTGGGGGCCGACCCTGCCGAAGGTGGTGTACTGCGGGCTGATCTCGGTGTCCTTGAACACGATGAAGAACTGGGACCCGTTGGTGTCCGGGCCGCTGTTGGCCATGGCAAGGGTGCCCGCCGGGTAGGACTCGTCGCCGGAGAGCTCGTCGTCGAAGGTGTAGCCGGGGCCGCCCTGGCCGGTGCCGCTCGGGTCACCGCACTGCAGGATCCCGAAGCCGGGGCTGTCGGCCATCCGGTGGCAGTGGGTGTCGGCGAAGAAGTCCTGCTCGGCCAGGGAGAGGAACGAGTTCACCGTGCACGGCGCCGCCTTGGCGTTGAGCTCGGCGGGGATCTTGCCCCGGTCGGTGGAGATGGTCACCCTGACCTTGCCCCGGGCCGTGGGGTCCGACGGGGGCGGGTCGACCTCGCGGGCCGTCTCGCCGCCCTCGGGGTAGGCGCACTGGCCGGCCTCGGTGGCGGTCTCCTCGGGGGACTCCTCCGTGGAGTCCGACTCGGGGCTGGTCTCCTCGGTGGGGGAGGAGGCCCCGCCACTGTTGTCGCCCCCGTCGGAGCCACCGTTGTCGTCACCGCAGGCGGCGAGCAGGACCAGGGGGAGCAGGGCGGCAGCCAGTGCGGGGCTGCGGAGCGTGCGCAGGGCCATGGGGGAATGGTAGATCGGTGCCGGTAGGGCGGGGTCGGTCGCTCAGCTGGCGTGGCCGCGGGCGGCGACCGGCCAGAGGTGCTCGTCCCCGCCGTCGTCGACGACCAGCGCGTCGACCAGGTTGACGGCGCTGCAGACGTGGTTGGGGACGACGTCGACGACGGAGCCGAGCGGGGGGAGCGGGGCCCCGCCCGGGTCGACGACCGCGTGGTGCTCGGAGAGCTGGACGATGCGGGCCTCCGGGTGGTCGCGCAGCCGCCCGTGGCCGGTGGTGTACGTCGGCCGGTCGGCCCCCAGCACCTTGCTGCCGGCGTCGAGGACCGCGCGGCCACCCGCGTGGCTGACCACCGTGGCCCGGCAGGTGAGGGCGATCTCCTCGGGACCCATCGCGCCGAGCTCCCACTGCTGGGCGTCGCCGAGCGCGTAGACCCCGGGCCGCAGCTCGGTGAGCACCGCCAGGTCCGCGTGGGCGAGGCTCGGTGTGGAGCCGCCGCTGAGCACCTCCGGGTCCACCCCGGCCTCGCGCAGGGACTCGGCGGCTGCGGCGAGGGCCTGCGCCTCCTCGCTCGCGGCCCGGGCCCGGAGGTCGGGGGCGTAGCTGTGCCCCGGGAAGGTGAAGACCCCGCGCACGTCGAGCCCGGCGCGCACCGCGGCCGTGGCGACGGTGCCCGCCTCCTCCGGCGGTACGCCGGTGCGGTGGTGGCCACTGTCGACCTCCACCAGCACGCGGGCGGGGGTGGCCCCGAGGTGGCGCCCGGTGTTGGCGGCGCCCTCGACCGAGTCCACCCCGAGCATCAGCCGTACCCCGAGCCCGACCAGGTCCTGCAACCGGCGGGAGCGGGCGGTGTCGACCCACAGCGGGTAGGCGATGAAGACGTCGTCGAAGCCGTGCGAGGCGAACAGCTCGGCCTCGCCGATCGTGGCGACGGTGATGCCGGTGGCCCCCGTGAGCTGGAGGCGGGCGATGTCGGGGGACTTGTGGGTCTTCACGTGTGGCCGCAGCGCGACGCCCGCCCGGTCGGCCAGCTCGGCCACGCGACGGATGTTGCGGCGCAGGCGCACCGCGTCGACGAGGAGGTACGGCGTGCTGGGCATCACATCTCCTCGTGGGTGTCCGGGTCGCCGCCCCAGAGCCGCCCCTCCGGCCGCCCCAGGGCGGTGATGGCGGCGACCTCGGCGTCGGAGAGCTCGAGGTCGAGGACGTCGAGGTTGCTGCGCTGCCGCTCGGGGGTGGCGGACTTGGGGATCGGCAGTGCCCCGACCTGCAGGTGCCAGCGCAGGATCACCTGGGCCGGGGTGACGCCGTGGGTCCGGGCCGGCCCCGCGACCGCGGGGTCGTCGTACGCCGCCCGGTGCTTGCCCAGGGGGCTCCAGGACTGGGTGCGGATGTCGAGCTCGTCGTGCACGGCCCGCATCTGCTCCTGCGGGAACCGTGGGTGCAGCTCCACCTGGTTGACGACCGGCACCACGCCGGTCTCGTCGACGATGCGGCGCAGGTGTGCCTCGGTGAAGTTGGAGACACCGATGCTGCGGGTGAGCCCGCGCTCCCGCAGGTCGACGAGGGCGCGCCACGCCTCGACGTACCGGTCCACGCTCGGGTTCGGCCAGTGGACGAGCACCAGGTCGAGCCGGTCCAGGCCGAGGCGCTCGAGGGAGCCCTCGACCGAGGCGACGGCGTCGGCGTGGGCGTGGTGCCGCCCCGGGACCTTCGTGGTGACGAAGACCTCGTCCCGGGGCAGCCCGCTGCGCCGCAGGGCCTCGCCGACCTCGACCTCGTTCCCGTAGTTCACCGCCGTGTCGAGGAGGCGGTAGCCGACCCCGAGGGCGTGCTCCATGGCGGAGGTTCCCGCCTCCCCGGAGAGGCGGTGGGTCCCCAGGCCGATCCGGGGGATGTGGTGTCCGTCGTGGAGCCGCGCGGTCGGGTCGGTCATGGCGCCAACCTACGGCACGACGTGACGTACCTCACACGTGATCGCGCGGGATCGCGCGGTCCCAGTTGCGCGAGTAGACCCGGCGCTCGCCCTCGAAGGCGTCCAGCTGCGCGTGCAGGAGGAAGTGGGTCGGGGTGGAGGTGAGCACCGTGTGGGTCTTGGTGCGTGCCTCCCAGCCGCCGCGCCGGAAGCCCATCCACCAGGTCGTCTCACCGCGGACCGAGTCGAAGTCGTTGCCACAGTTGGTGTAGCGCTCCTCCGCGCGCCGCGAGACCTCCATGCCGTCGTCCTCGAACCGGACGGTGCCCAGGTCCTTGACCACCTCGAGGGTCGACTCGTAGTCGACCAGGTCCCGGACGACCTTCCACTGGTGGTCGCCGGGCACCAGCTGGGTGGTGGAGATCGGCGGGGACCCCTCGGGCTCGTCGAAGGGGCGCAGGCTGACCTCGTCGACCTCGGCCAGCGGGCGCACGGGGAGGCCGAGCCGGGTGGCGCCGGTGACCACGCCGAGGCGGAACGGCTCCGGCGGCGGCCAGGCCAGCGGCCAGTACGACGAGGACACCGACACCCGGATCCGGTGGCCCGGCGGGAAGGCGTGGGCGCACCCGTTCAGCCACACGTCGACGTGGTGGCGCTCGCCGGGGACCAGCTCCTCCGGCTCGGCGTGGCTGTGGCGGTGCGTGAGGTTCAGCAGGCCGTAGGTCACGCGCGTGGCGCGCCCGTCGGGCGCCACGTCCGAGATCCGTACGGCGACCATGCCCTGGGGGCGGTCGGTCGTGAACTCCAGCGAGAGCACGGGAGCACCGAGGATCTCGAGCCGCTCCGTGAGGGGGTCGCTGTCGAAGACCAGGGAGCCACCGTCCTCCTCGCGCTGGTCGTAGGGCAGGTCCGGCGGAGCGTTGTAGGAGCACCACTTGCCCGCGAACTGTCCCACGCTGAGCGGGGACTCCACCGACAGGACCTGCTCGGGGACCGGCCCGTCGCCGTTGAGGATCCGGTTCGGCCCCAGGGGGAAGTAGGACGCCTCGACGTGCGGTGACGGCCAGTCCGGCTCGCCGACCCAGCGGCCGGGGCGCTCCTCGTAGGCCGTCAGCGGCGGCATGCTGTCCTGCATCCACACCCGCAGCATGGGCTCGTCCATCACGTGGTTGTCCACGCCCTTGAGCCAGTGGTCCCACCAGCGCACCAGCTCCTGGAGGAAGCCGATGGCCGGGCCCGGCTGGCCCAGGTGCGGGTACTTGTGGGACCACGGTCCGATCAGGCCGAGCCTGGGGGCGGAGAGGTTCTCCATCAACCGGAAGACCGCGTTGGAGTAGCCGTCGGCCCACCCGCTCACGGCGAGCACCGGGACCTCGACGTCCTCGTAGGACTCGCAGATGGAGCCGTGCCGCCAGTAGTCGTCACGACGCTGGTGGGCGAGCCACTCCTCGAGCCAGAGGCCACTCTCCTCGAGGCGCTGGTGCCAGGTGTCGCGCCAGTCGGCCCCGACGACCGCGGGGTCGGGTGGGCACGAGGTGTAGGCGAACATCGTCGACGCCCAGGAGAGGTTGTCACTGAGCAGGCACCCGCCCATGTAGTGCACGTCGTCGGCGTACCGGTCGTCGGTGAACGCGACGCTGGCGACGGCGCCGAGGCTCGGGGGCCGCCGGGCGGCGACCTGCAGGGCGTTGAAGCCGCCCCAGGAGATGCCCATCATCCCGGTGCGCCCGGAGCACCAGGGTTGGTCGGCCAGCCACGCGAGGACCTGTTCGCAGTCGTCGAGCTCGCGCTGGAGGTACTCGTCGGTGAGGACGCCGTCCGAGTCACCACTGCCGCGCAGGTCGACGCGCACGCAGGCGTAGCCGTGCCCGGCCAGGTAGGGGTGGTGGATCGAGTCGCGCTCGGCGGTGAGGTCGCGGTGGCGGTACGGGATGATCTCCACGATCGCCGGCACCGGGTGCTCGTCGGAGTCGACGGGTCGCCAGACCCGGGCGGACAGGCGGGTCCCGTCATCGACGGTGATCCAGACGCCCGCGTCCTCGCGGACCTCGTGGGGCAGGTCGGTCACCTCGCGCATCCGTGCTCAGTCCTCCTCGATGTCGTCCAGCTCGAAGGCCAGCGCCTCCACGACGCGTTCGTACTTCGCCTGCAGCTCCTCGTGGTCACGTGCCGCGACGACCATGACGGCGAGCTCGTAGCTGTAGGCGTCCTGGTGCGGCAGCTCGGAGAGGCGGGTCCCCTCCTCGACGACCATGTCGAACGAGACGCCGGGGATCTCCTCCTGCACCTGCTCGAGGCGTGCCCGGTCGGGCGCCTTGCGCACCACCGCGTCGTTGAAGTGTCGCATCCAGAACCGGCCGGCGGCGCCGTACGGCCCCTCCCCGGTGGGCATGGTGGGGTCGTTGCCCAGGCCCAGCTGGAGCATCACGTGGTGGTTGGCGACGCCGTCGACGCGCTCGAAGAGGGCGGCGTGGGACTGGGAGTGGCGCGGGTTGACCTCGAGCAGGGCGATCCGGTCGGTGTCGGGGTCCCAGAACCACTCGATGTTGAACGAACCGGAGCCGAGGTCGATCTCCTCCATCACCCGGCGGGACAGCTCGGAGAGCCGCTCGGTGACGTGCCCGGGCAGGTGGGAGGGGTACTCGTAGTGGTGGAAGCTGGGGGAGTCGGGGTAGAGCACGGAGTCGACGACGCCGTACACCGTGGCCCGCCCGTCGACCATGTACCCCTCCACGGTGGCCTGCCGGCCGGTGGCGGCGGCCTCGGCCAGGCACGCGCGGCCCCCGACCTCGGCGATCTCGGGCGGCAGCTCGATGTGCCCGAGCAGCTGGTCGAAGGGGACGCCGTACTCGTCGATGCCCGACTCGATCTCGGCGATGGCCGCATCGAACTCCGAGGGGTCCTCGACCTTGATCGCCAGGGCGGAGGACGCGGACTTCACGGGCTTGAGCCACATCGGGTAGCCAACACCCTCGGGCGGCCTCGGGTCGTCGAGCAGCACGCTGGCGAACGCGGGGACCTCGTCGATGGCCCGGGCCTGGAGCCTGCGACTCCAGTACTTGTGCTCGCACGCGACCACGGCCCGCAGGTTGGGGGAGGGCAGCCCGAGCCGCTCACCGAGCAGCGGCACCAGCGAGCTCACGGGGAAGTCCCAGTACCCGATGATCGCGTCGACCGTGCCGTCGAAGTCCTCGAGGTGGCGGTGGGTCTTCTCGAGGAGGTCCTCGAAGTCCAGGTTCTCCAGGTCGAGGATCTCGTCGGGGGGTACCAGCGTGTGGAAGCGGTACTCGTCGGCGCCGGGGAGTCCCTGCAGGATCTCGAGGTTGACGTCGTCCAGGCCGAGCACGAACACGTTGCGATGGGGCACGGTGAATCCTTCCTTCATCGTGGATGTTCGTCTCGTACCCGGCAGGAGAGCGCTCAATCGAGGGACGGGCCGTGCCTGGCGTGGGATGACTCACCCGACGGTGTCCGGGTGGGCACCCGGGACACGAACGCCCACGCCCGAGGCGCGACGGTGTCGCGGAGCTCGGTGCGTGGGCGCCCGGGGGTCTCCCTGGGTCAGGAGGGCATGTCGCCCTGCATCCCGATGGAGAACTGGACGTTGCCGCTCTCGTCGACGGCGGCGTCGAGCACCTTGTCGTCGAGCTGCTGGGCGGCGTCGGAGTCGAGGAAGACCTTCGCGCCGTCCTGCTCCACCACCTGGTCCTCGGTGGCGGGCTCGGTCGCGGTGGAGACCGCGAACGGCTGCTCGGTCGAGGCGTCGCTGGTGATCCGGAGGGTGGTGTTCTCGTCCTCGGACTGGGCGGAGATCGTCTTGACGACGGTCGTGGCGTTCTCGGTGAGAGTCAGCATGGTTGCCTCTCGGGAAGAAGACAGGGACCCACCCACCGTTCCTTACGCGGGCGCTGTGTTCAAACCGCGGCGACCCGGCGTTCTCGGGAGCGGGTCCAGGGCCAGGTCATCAGCACCCACAGCAGCCCCACGACGACCACCTCCACCACCAGGTAGACCGGCCACGGCCCGAGCAGGTCGAGCACGGATCCCGTGCTGGGCTTGGCGTTGACGAAGCCGTAGTTGGTGCCCAGCAGCAGGTTGATCGGGTAGACCAGCAGCATCCAGGTCGCCGTGATCGCGATCGTGCGAACGAGTCCGCGCCAGGTCGGGCGGTGCCCCAGTCCGAAGGTGAGGAACACCGCGGCCCAGACCACCAGGATGTGCATCCCCCAGAAGGCGAGGAACTTCGGGTCGGGGAAGTCGCTGGCCAGCGCGGGGGTCAGCAGGGCCTGGGGAGAGAGCAACAGGCCCCAGTAGTAGGTCACACAGATGGCGGTGTGGTTCCGGGTCCACAGGGCGATGGCGGCCCCCACGGCCGCGATGTCGGACAGGTGCAGCGGCAGGCTGGTGGTGAGGGCGAAGTTGCCGGGGAGGTGGTCGATGACCTGGAGCGGGAGGGTGACGGCCACCAGCACGACCGCGAACCA
>CAZRKV010000009.1:19831-23579 GCA_964600305.1 uncultured Nocardioides sp.
CAGGGCAACGGGCCAGAGTCCCGCCAGGAACACCCCGATCATGACCAGGTGGGACACGCCGTACGTCTCGAACGACCCGGCTGCCGTCATGGGTCCAACCTGCCACGACACGTTTGCGGCTCGCTGCCCGTCAGCCGGGGGGCGTGGTAGGCAGGGGGCATGGAGGTACTGGCCGGTCGGGTGCTGCTGCGCCCGAGGGACCGGGAGCGCTCGCACCGGTTCTACCGCGACGTGCTGGGGCTGGCGGTGCACCGCGAGTTCGGTCCACCCGACCATCCCGGCGTGGTGTTCTTCCTGGGGGGCGGCTTCCTCGAGGTCTCGGGGGAGGGGAGTGGTGGCCCGCCACCGGACCTGCAGCTGTGGTTGCAGGTGCGCGACGTGCACGCCGAGCACGAGCGGCTGCGCGCCCTCGGGGTCGAGGTGCTGCGCGAGCCGCGCGAGGAACCGTGGGGCCTGGTCGAGGCCTGGTACGCCGACCCCGACGGCGTACGCATCGTGCTCGTGCAGGTGCCCGAGGACCACCCGCTGCGGCGGGACCAGCGGCCCGCCCCCGGGTGAGGGCGGGGCTGGTTCCCGAGCGAGGCGCCTTGTAACGCGGGGTTACCGCGTGTGTCGTACCCATATTCGGGTGCGATGGGTGTGGTAACTGCGCGTTACAAGCACGAATCCTCAGCCGTCGAGGGTCGGGAGCCAGTCGTCGAGCCCGACGTCGTCGACGAGGGCGTCACGGGGGAGGAGCCCGTCGGTGGCGATCGCCCGGCCGAGGTAGGGGAGCTCCGCGACCAGCCGCGGACGGCGACCGGCGATGCTGCCGCGCTCCGCCAGGATCCTGCGCGCGATCTGGGCGCCGGTGGCCACCTCCGGCCCGCGGATGGCGACCTGGCGCACCCGGGAGGGCGGTGGTGAGACGGCCACGTCGGCGACGAGGCGGGCGACCGAGTCAGCGGCCACCGCTGCCATCCGCATCGTCGGCAGGACCGTGACCGGACCCAGGGACGTGCGGTCGACCAGGTCCGGGACCAGCTCGAACCACTGCGTCGAGTGCACGAGCGCCACGGGGCAGCCCGAGCCGAGGTACGCCGCCTCCTGGGCCGCCTTGCCCCGGTAGTAGCCGAGGCGCTCGTGGACCCGCGGGTCGGTGGCGCCGGCGATGGACACGCAGACGACCTGCCGCACTCCCGCACGGCGGGCCGCGGACGCGACGTGGGTGGCCGCCGTGGTGAACCAGGGGACCGCGCGCCGGGCGCTCATCGTCTCGACGTTCAGGCAGTCGATCGCGACGTCGGCGTCGGCAAGTGCCTCGTCCAGGCCGGCGCCGGTGGTGACGTCGACGCCGGACGCCCGGCTGGCCGGGGCGAGTTCGTGGCCAGCGACCGCCAGGTGGTCGGCGACGAGCCGGCCGAGCGTGCCGGTGGCGCCCAGGATCGTGATGTTCACGGCAGTGGCCCTCCTCGCACGTGGCGCCCATCATCCCACGGCGGGGCGTCGGGGTCGGCGGCTCGTCGGTGCCGGGGAGGGGCCCCGTCTGCGAAACTTGACATAATGTCAGTTATCGGCGACACAGGAAGGGCCCCAGGCGACCGAGGCGCCGTGTCGGCGGGCCCGTCCCCATAGCCCGTTCGGGCCATCTTCGGTGGTCGTTCGCACCAGTTCGACGTGTCTGCGCCGCGCCCGTGGTGTCGCCGTGCCACATTCGTAGCACCAGCTCGAGGAAGAAGATGCGAACGCTCATGTGGGACACGGTCGACACCACCAACACACACCTCTCGCACGACATGCCGTGCGCCGCCTGCGGACACGCCCAGCACACCTACCTGCCGTGCTCGGACGTCTGCGCCTGTGATCGCGGCCGCGACCGGGCGCCGCAGCTCGCAACGCACCACTGACCGCAGCGCCGTACGCCGGTCACCGGTGCCACCCGGCGCGGAAGACCGGGGCCTCGCCGGCCACCGCCGCACGGCACCACTCGGCGACGGCCCTCCCGACCTCCGCCGGTGCCCTGGCCGAGGTGTCGATCACGGTCATCTGCCACTTCGGTCCCGGGCTGCGATGGATCCACCGGTCCCATCGCATCTCCGGCCAGCCGTCGGTCGTGACCGCCTCGGGCACGTGCCCGGGATCGGTGGCGTGCGCGCGCAGCCAGGCGGCGTACGCGTGGTGCCGCTCTCGCAGATCGGGCGGGTCCCCGCGTGCCTCGAGGCGCGCCGACTGGCTCTCGCGGTCGGCGTCGAGGAGGCAGACGGCGACGTCGACCCGGTCGGCCGACGGTGCGCCGAGCACCTCGCCGGCCGGGATCGGGTCACCGGCCAGCAGCAGGTGCCGCCCCTCCTCGGCCAGCTCGATGGCGCGGCGTACCGCGGCCTCGGTCTGCTGCTGGCGCCAGGCGCTCGTGGGGACCTCGGGGATGGGTCCCAGCGTGCACAGCTCGGCGTCCTCGTAGCGATCGCCGAGCAGCGTCCTGGCGTGCAGGCGTGCGGTGGTCTTGCCGACGCCGGAGGCGCCGGACACGAGCAGGAGCATGGAGCTCTCCTTCCGGGTCGTCGGGCACGGTCGACCGGACGAGCCTCGGGCTCGCCCCGGGGGCGCCGCAGGGCGCCCGGTCAGCCCAGCCGGAAGAAGTACTGCTGCATCACGCCGGGCAGCGTAGCCACGGCGCCATCGGCCCGTCGACGCGTTTTCCGCACGCCGGGCGACCTCAGTCCCCGACGTACGCCGCGAGGTGCTCGCCGGTGAGCGTCGAACGCGTCGCGACCAGGTCGGCGGGCGTGCCCTCGAAGACGACCCGGCCCCCGTCGTGGCCCGCGCCCGGACCGAGGTCGATGATCCAGTCCGCGTGCGCCATCACGGCCTGGTGGTGCTCGGTGACGACCACCGACGTGCCGGCGTCGACCAGCCGGTCCAGCAGGCCGAGCAGCTGCTCGACGTCGGCGAGGTGCAGCCCCGTGGTGGGCTCGTCGAGGATGTAGACCTCGGCTCCCTCGGCCATCTGGACCGCCAGCTTCAGCCGCTGCCGCTCCCCGCCCGAGAGGGTGTTCAGCTGCTGCCCCAGCTTGACATAACCCAACCCGACGTCGGACAGCCGAGCGAGGATCTTGTGCGCCGCCGGGGTGCGCGCCTCGCCCTCACCGAAGAAGGCCAGCGCGTGGTCCACCGACAGGTCGAGCACCTCGACGATGTCCTTGCCGCCGTAGGTGTACTCCAGCACCGCCGGCTGGAAGCGCTTCCCCTCGCACTCCTCGCACGGGGTCTCGACGGTGTCCATGATCCCCAGCTCGGTGTAGATCACTCCGGCCCCCTTGCAGCTGGGGCACGCGCCGTCGGAGTTGGAGCTGAACAGCGCCGGCTTCACCCCGTTGGCCTTGGCGAAGGCCTTGCGGATCGGGTCCAGCAGGCCGGTGTACGTCGCGGGGTTGCTGCGCCGGGACCCCTTGATCGCTCCCTGGTCGACCACGACGACGCCGTCGCGGCCGGCCAGCGAACCGTGCACCAGCGAGCTCTTGCCGGACCCGGCGACCCCGGTGACCACGCAGAGCACCCCGAGCGGGACGTCGACGTCGACGTGTCGCAGGTTGTGGGTGGTGGCCCCGCGGACCTCGAGCGCCCCACTCCCCTGTCGCACCTCGTCCTTGAGGCGCACCCGGTCGTCGAGGTGTCGCCCGGTGACGGTGTCGCTGCCGCGCAGCCCCGCGACGTCGCCCTCGAAGCAGACCTCTCCCCCGCCCGCGCCCGCGCCGGGGCCGAGGTCGCC
>CAZRKV010000010.1:0-23474 GCA_964600305.1 uncultured Nocardioides sp.
GGTGTGCGACGCCCGGGCAGGTAGCTCAGTTGGTACGAGCGTCCGCCTGAAAAGCGGAAGGTCGGCGGTTCGACCCCGCCCCTGCCCACCAGCACACCGGGTCCCTGACCTGCACGAACGCCCCCGCCGGGAGTACGGCGGGGGCGTCCTGGTTCTCGGGGGCGGCACCGATCCCGGTCCGGCCACGGAGTGAGCCGGTCGCTCCCTGCGTGAAGGGATGCGCTGCGCGGTTCGTGTCGAGGGCGCTCCACTCGTTCCGGGTGCCGCCACGCGGGATGGTCTGCGCCGCTCCGAAGAAAAGTCGAGACTCGATGTCGAAGATCCTGGTAGCCGTTCGACGTGTGTGCGAGAAGCATGTCCCAGCAACCGTCAGGAGTGATCGAGATGCCACGTTTCATGGGGTTCGTGAGGATGCAGGAGGGCATCGGCACGCCGCCGCAGGCGTTGGTCGAGGCGATGGACACCTACATCGGCGACCAGGCCGCCAAGGGGGTGTTCCTCGACGGCGGCGGTCTGTACGGCACTGAGGACGCCGTGAACTTCGTGGTTCGCCAGGGCGAGGTGAGCCGGGTCGATGGACCGTACGCGGAGGCCAAGGAAGTCGTCGGCGGGTGGGCCATCATGCAGTACGACACCCTCGAGGAAGCCGTGGCCGATCAGTGGGAGTTCGCCGAGCTGCACGCGAAGCACTGGCCCGAGGTCACCGTGATCTCGACCCTGCGCCAGATCTCCACGGGCCCGGAGGTGCCGGGCGACTGAGCGGGCCTTCTCGGCGAAGGGGACCCTCTACGCTGGCCTCGTGCCGGCAGGGACCAGTACGGATGACCCGAAGGAGGCCATCGTCGCCGCGTGGCGGGCCGAGTCGGCCCGCCTCGTCGGTGCTCTCACCCGCATGACTCGTGACGTGGAGCTCGCCGAGGACCTGGCGCAGGACGCACTCGTCGCCGCGCTCGAGCAGTGGCCCACGGCCGGCGTACCGGAGAACCCGGGCGCGTGGCTGATGACCGCCGCGAAGCGGCGCGGCATCGATCAGTTCCGGCGCGCCGACGTCCTTCGTCGCAGGATGGCAGAGCTCGGGCATGCCGGCGGAGGAGCGGAGGTGGGGATGCCCGATCTCGATGCCCAGGTCGACCACATCGAGGACGACGTCCTGCGACTCATCTTCCTGACCTGCCACCCCACCCTCTCCCACGAGTCCCGCGCGGCGCTGACGCTTCGACTGGTGGGAGGACTCACCACGGCCGAGATCGCCCGCGGCTTCCTGGCCACCGAGTCCGCGATGGGTCAGCGGATCTCGCGGGCCAAGAAGGCACTCGCCGAGGCGCACGCCGAGTTCGAGCTGCCCTCGGGGGCCGAGCGGACCAGGCGCCTCGACGACGTCATGGCCGTCATCTACCTGATCTTCAACGAGGGCTACACCGCCACCACCGGCCAGGACTGGATGCGCCCGGACCTGTCGCACGAGGCGATGCGGCTCGCGCGCATGCTGGCCGCACTCGCTCCCGACGAGCCCGAGGTGCTCGGACTGCAGGCGCTGCTGGAGCTCCAGGGTTCACGGATGGCCGCCCGGCTCGATGAGTACGGCGCGCCGGTCCTGCTGGAGGCGCAGGACCGGAAGCGCTGGGACCAGTTGCTGATCCGGCGCGGGATGACCGCTCTGCAACGGGCCGAACTGCTCGCCTCGCGCGGGGAGCCGGTCGGCACGTACTTCCTGCAGGCCTCGATCGCCGCGCAGCATGCCCGCGCGGAGAGTGCCGAGGACACGAACTGGCGCCGGATCGCGGCTCTGTACGACGTCCTGGCCGACACCGCGCCGGGACCGGTCGTCGAGGTGAACCGGGCCGTCGCGCACGGACGGGCCTTCGGCCCGGATGCGGGGCTGGCCGTGCTCGAGGAGGTGGGCGCAGGGGAACTCGGCAGCTCGCCCCTCATACCGAGCGTGCGGGGAGACCTGCTCGAGCGGGCGGGGCTGCACGGGCAGGCGAGTGAGGCGTTCACCGAGGCGGCCGCGCGCACCAGGAACGAGAGCGAGCGTGCACTCCTGCACCGTCGGGCGCAGCTGAACCTGGCGCGGGTGCCGAAATGAGGTGATGACGTCGAGCAGCGCCCCGCTGGATGTCCGGCGACCGTGATCTCGAGGGCCAGCCGGCCCACACCTGGAGGAGCACGCTGAGCTCGTCGCACCCCGACTCGTGACCGCACGCCCTCTAGGGTGCTGGCGACCGGATCACGCAGTGAGGCTCATCGTCAACCGCGTGCCAAGACCGCGCTGATCGTTCGGCGCCGGGCGGCGTACGTGGCTGACCGGACGTGGTGCAGTTCGTCGACGTAGCCCTGGTCCTCACCGGCCTGGCCCTGCTCAGCACCGCGATCCGGGCCACGGCGCCACGACGTCCGGCCCCGGCGGCTCGCCTGCCGAGGCCCCCCGTCCCCGCTCCTCGCGTACGCCGCCCCCACGGCGAGTATGACCACGGTCGACGTGACGCTCGGCCTGGCCGTGCTGGCCACCGTGACCGTGGTGCTGACGGCCACCACCTCGCCACCTAGAGCCCGAGGACGGCCTGGGCGATGAGGAAGTAGACGATCAGTCCCGTGGCGTCGACGAAGGTGGTGATGAAGGGGGCGCTGACCACGGCCGGGTCGAGCCCGACCCGCTTGGCCAGCATCGGGGTGACGGCGCCGGCGGACGTGGCCAGCGTGCACACCACGACCAGTGCCAGCGCCAGGACGAGCGCGATGTCGGCATCCGCGACCAGGCTGGCCGGGAGGAAGCCGACGGTGGCCAGGGTGGCACCGAGGAGGATGCCGACCACGGCCTCGCGACCCACCACCCGGGGGAGCTCGCTGAACCGCACGTCGCCGATCGCCATCGCCCGGACCACGGTCGTGGCGGCCTGGGCGCCGGTGTTCCCCGCCGTGCCGATCAGCAGCGGGACGAACAGCGCCAGGGCGACCACCTCGGCCAGCGTCTCCTCGAAGTAGTCGAGCACGTTCACCGTCAACGCGGCAGCGGCGATCAGCACCAGGAGCCACACGATGCGGCTGCGCACGATCTCGAGCACGCCGGTGGTCAGGTAGGGCCGGCGCAGCGGTTCGGTACCACCACCGCGGGCGATGTCCTCGCTCACCTCCGCCTCGAGGACCCGCATGGCGTCGTCGACGGTGAACATCCCGAGCAGCCGCCCCTCGGCATCGACGACCGGCAGGGCGACCAGGCCGTGGTCGCGCACCAGCCGGGCGGCCGCCTCCTGGTCGACCCCCGACTCCACGGTGACGGGGTCCGACATCACCTCCGCCACCGGCACCGCCGGGTCGGTGACCAGCAGCCGGCGCAGCGAGACCACCCCCTCGATCCGCCGCCCGGGACCGAGCACGGGAATTGCGTAGATCGTCTCCGCCCCGGCCTCGTGGCGTCGTACGTGGGCCAGGGCCTCGCCCACCGCGAGGCCGGACGGGACGTGCACGACCTCCGGGGTCATCCGCCGTCCGGCCGACCGCGGTGGATACCCGAGCAGGGCGGTGGTCATCGCCCGTTCCTGCTCGTCCAGACCGGACAGCACCTTCGTGGCGACGCCGGCCGGCAGCTCCTCGAGCAACCCCGCCCGGTCGTCCGGGTCCAGCTCCGCCACGAGCTCCGAGACGCCCTCCTCGCGCAGCTCCTCGACCAGCTCGCGCTGCAGCGGCGGGTCGAGGTCCTCGAACACCGCACGCGCCAGGTCCTTCGGCAAGGCGCGGAACGCCACCGCCCGGGGGAACGCGTCCAGGCGTTCGAGCTCGTCGACGACCCCCGGCACGTCGTGCACCAACAACGCCTCGCGCAGGCCGCGCAGGTCGCCGTCTCTCGCCAGAGTCGCCAGATCCACCATGTCCCACGTTCTACCCGGTCCCACCCCGGGAGGAATCCCCCCGCGCGGACCCACCACGGCGACGGGCTCATCCACACGGCCCGTTCTGCTAGCGTCCGGCGGAACGGGTGTCCCCACACGAGTCGGGAGGTCTGCCGTGAGTGACGATCGTCCGCCCCTTCCCCCCTTCACCGCCGAGTCGGCGGCGCAGAAGGTCCAGATGGCCGAGGACGCCTGGAACACCTGCGACCCGGAGCGCGTGGCCGCGGCGTACACGGTCGACTCGGTCTGGCGGAACCGGGACTGGTTCATCGAGGGGCGCGAGGAGATCGTCGCCTTCCTGACCCAGAAGTGGGAGCGCGAGCAGGACTACGCCCTGCGCAAGAGCCTGTGGGCCTTCGAGGGCAACCGCATCGCCGTGCGCTACCAGTACGAGTGCCACGACGCCGACGGCCAGTGGTGGCGCAGCTACGGCAACGAGCTCTGGGAGTTCGACGAGCACGGGCTGATGCGGCGCCGCGAGGCGAGCATCAACGACGTCGCCATCGCCGAGGACGAGCGCCGCATCTTCGGGCCGCGCCCCGAGGAGGAGCGGGGCACCGACATCCCGCTGCGGTAGCGGGAGGTCCCGACGCGGCTGCGCCGGGACCGGCGGTGCCTAGACCCGCCAGTAGTTGTTCGCCGCGGCCACGGTGGCGAACTCGACCGCGACCACGTGTGCCGCCATCGTCAACGAGTCCGCGTCGGTGGCATACCCCGGACGCAGGGTCTTCCGGGTCTCCGCGTCGGTCTGGATCGCGCCGATGGTCTTGCGGGCCATCGAGATCGCGAGCTCGCGCCCCTCTTCGGGGGTGTCGGTCATCAGGGTGCCGTCGGGGATCAGTGCCATGGGATGCCTCCGGTGGTGCGTGCTGCAGACGGGGTGGTGCCAGTCCCTCGCCACGCTACGCGTCCCGGCACATCCCGCGAGGGGTCTCGGCGCCGGGGCACCCACCTCGAGCACCGTCAGGATCCGCAGAATCCGATCGGGGCCGGCCCGGTCACACGACCCCGTCACGAAGCCGAAGCGGCCTGGCAGCAACGTGCGCTACGTGGGGCCGACGTTCACTCCCGGTTCCCGGGTACGTCGGCCAGCGCCCATCCGTCACCGACCTTGTCCCGGGGTACGACGGTGAGCGAGCCGTCGGTCTCCAGGACCACCGCGGCGACCTGGTCGAGGTCCCCGATCCCCTGTTGCCGGAGGGCCTGCCGCACCTCCGCGACGACGACCCGCTGCCGGACCATGGCGTCCTCCAGCAACCGGCCGTCACGCACCAGCATCGACGGCTCGGCCGTCACCACGGTGCGCAGCGAGGGCACGCGGGCGGTGGCCGCGGCGACGGCGTACTGCAGGAGCCCGAGCAGCAGCAGGGCGGTGGCGCCCTGGGCCCACGTCACCCGCGAGTTGAGCAGGATCGTCGCGAGCGTGGAGCCGAGCGCGACCGTCACCACGAGGTCGAACGCGTTGAGCTTCGACAGCGTCCGCTTGCCGGAGACCCGGAGCACCAGCACGAGGGTGAGGTACGCCGCCGCGCCGACGACGGCGATGCGCAAGAGCGAGGACCAGGAGTCGAACCACCACATGCCGGGCGCCGTACCCATTCCGCCCCGGGCCACCGCCCCAGCGGGGGGATCGGGCTCCCGCGATCCGGCGCCGGCCAGCGGGGAGATCGGGCAGGATGCGACCGGAAGGCCTGGTGGCGCCAGGTCACGTCCAGCTCGGCGGAGGTCCGCAATGGCCCAGCGGCGCCCACGGTGATCGAGGCCGGCCCCCGCGGCCGCGGGCCGGTGCTGGCCCGCCTGGTGCGGGAACGGAACTGGTCGGCCGTCTTCGGCTACGTCCTGTTCGTCGGGGCCCTGTCGGCCGGGTACTTCTACAACCTGACCTTCGTCCAGCTCGGCCTGGTCGACGTGGGCGAACGCGTCCTCGGCCTGTCCCCGGGTCGCGTGGCCGCGCAGATGGCCCTGCTGGCGGGTCTCACGCTCGTGGTGGTGCTGGTCACCGGGTTCGTGATGCACCGACGCCGGTGGAGCGCCCGCTTCCTGGTCAAGCTGCGGCTGCTCTTCGTGGCCGTGGTCATCCAGACCGCACTCACGGCCACCGCGCCACTGCTGCGGCAGGAGGCCGCCCTGACGGTGTGGATCGTCGTCGCCTCGGTCGCGCTCGGGATCGGCGTACCGAGCATGTTCGGCCTGACCTGCGACCTGGTCCCGACGCGGGACCGTGGCTGGGTGGCCGCGGTGATCACCGCGGCGGCGTTCCTGCCCGCCGCCGTCCTGACGACGGACTGGCGGATCGAGCAGTTCGCCCAGCAGCTGATCTGGCTGATGGTGGCCGGGGCGGTGGGGCTCGGCCTGCTGGCCTTCGTGCCGATGCCGCTCACCGCGGCCCTGGCCCGCCAGCACGAGTCGGCGGAGTTCGGGCGTGGCCGGTTCGTGCGTGCGCGGGAGGCGGGAGGCGGGTGGCGGGGCCCCGGCCTCGCCGTGGCGGTGTTCGTCATGTTCGGGGTCTACTTCATCGACAGCCTGGGCTTCCTGCGCATCATCGAGACGCCGATCTACATGGGGTCGGCCTGGCACTCCCCGGAGGCGGGACCCCTGTGGTTCATCGCCGGGGCGCACGTGCTGGCCGCCGTGCTCGCGGGGATCCTGTACCCCGCCCTGGGCCAGCGGGTGCTCCTGGTGTGGGTCTTCGCGCTGTTCGCGGTGGTGCAGCTGGAGTACGTCCTCCACTCGCTCACCACCCCGGAGCTGCCGGCCTCGCTGGGGCTGCCGCTGCTCTACGCGATGGCGGTGAGCATCTACACCGTCCTGAACTTCGTCCTGTGGGCGGACTTCTCCACGCCGGACACCATCGCCCGCAACACCGCGCTCGGGGTCGGGATCTCGGGCTGGCTCGCGTCGTTCCTGTCCACGGCGCTCTCGGTCTCGTGGCGCTCCGGGGGCATGGAGTTCACCACCCACCTCCGGCTCGTGTCCGCCATCAGCCTGGCCATGCTCCTCGCCACGGCCGCACTCCTGCTGTGGCCCGGGCGCGGGAAGGAGAGCCCATGAGCCACCGTCCGGCCCGACTCCTGGTCCTGCTCGCACTCCTCGCCGTCCTCACCGGCGGGTGCGCCGGCACCGACGGCGCGGCCCCCGACGGTCGCTACTCGCTGAGTGTCGTCACCGAGAACGAGCACCGGTTCGCCGCCGGCGAGGTGAGCGTCGGTCCCCTGGTGATCGCGGGCGGGGACACCACGCTCGAGGAAGGCTCGGAGCACCACGGCACGGTGGCGGTCCTAGCGGGCGACCTCACCCTCGACGGCACCCTGGACGGAGACCTCCTGGTCCTCGGTGGTGCGGTGCGGCTGGGCGGGAAGGGCGTGGTCACCGGCGACGTCCAGCGCGCCGGCGGCAGCCTCGAGCGCGCCGAGGGCGCCACCGTGCGCGGCAGGGAACAGGACCAGGCCGACCCCGCGGACCTCGTCGGCGAGCCGACCGCGGGTTCCACGGTGGCGGGTCGCCTGGTGTGGGTCGCCCTCACCACGCTCGTCCTGGCCGGCCTGGCCTGGCTGCTGGTGCGCCTCGCCCCGCGCCCGACCAGGCGCGTCGAGGCGGCGGCGACGACGCACCCGGTCGTCTCGGGAGCCCTGGGGACCCTCGTCCTCCTGACCGCCCCCGCGCTGCTGGTCTCGATGGGTTTCACCCTGGTCCTCCTCCCGCTCGCGATCGCCCTCCTGCTGCCGCTCGCGGCGGTGGTCACCTACGGGGTGCTCGGTCTCGGTCTCGGGGCCGGCACCCGACTCCGGGCCCGGATCCGACGGCAGCCCTCCGCCGCCACCACCGCCGCCCTCGGCACCGGCCTGCTCGTCCTCGCCCTCCACGTGGTCGGGGCGGTCCCGGTCATCGGGCTGGTGGCGTACGCCGCGGTCGGCACCGTGGGCACCGGCGCGGTCCTCCTCACCGCCCTCGGCACGCGGGCGTACGTCCCCCCGGCCGACCCCTGGGGGGACGGCTGAGCCCGCGGGCGTCCTAGATCCGGCGTACCAGCTTCTTGTTGGCGAACTCCTCGACCCGAGCTGCCCGCCGTCCACGTCCGAAGCCTCCTGCCGCACAGTGGTCCCATGTACGACGGCAACCCCGATGTCCCCGACGACGTCTTCTCCGACGTCCTCACCCAGGTGAGTGACTTCGTCCGCAGCCGGGTGGTCCCGCGCGAGAACGAGATCATGCAGGCCGACCAGATCCCGGACGACCTGCGTGCCAGCGTCGCCGACATGGGGTTGTTCGGCTACGCCATCCCCCAGGAGTGGGGCGGCCTCGGCCTCGACCTCGTCCAGGACGTGGAGCTGGCCATGGAGCTGGGCTACACCTCGCTGGCGGTGCGCTCGATGTTCGGCACCAACAACGGCATCGCCGGCCAGGTGCTCGTCGGGTTCGGCACCCCGGAGCAGCAGGGACGCTGGCTCCCGCCCATCGCCTCCGGTGAGGTCGTGGCGTCGTTCGCCCTCACCGAGCCGGGAGCGGGATCCAACCCCGCCGCCCTGCGCACCACCGCGACCGCACAGGGCGACGGCTGGGTGATCGAGGGCACCAAGCAGTTCATCACCAACGCGCCCGACGCCGGCCTGTTCGTCGTGTTCGCCCGGCTGGCACCGGCCCCCGAGTCCGGCTCCGGCATCGCGGTCTTCCTGGTCCCGGCGGACGCAGCGGGGATCGACGTCGGCCCCCCGGACGCCAAGATGGGCCAGGAGGGGTCGCGGACCGCGGAGGTCACCTTCCGCGGGATTCGAGTCGAGGCCGATGCGCTCGTGGGCGGCGACGCCGAGGCCGGGTACCGCGCGGCGATGACCTCCCTGGCCCGTGGGCGGGTCCACATCGCGGCCCTCGCCGTCGGCAGCGCGCAGCGGGCCGTCGACGAGTCGGTGGCCCACGCCGCCACCGCGACCCAGGGCGGCCACGTCGTCGGAGAGTTCCAGCTGGTCCAGGCGATGCTGGCCGACCAGGAGGTCGGCGTACGGACCGGGCGGGCTCTGGTGCGCGAGACCGCCCGGCAGTACGTGACCGGCGAGGACCGACGGGTCGGCCCCAGTGTCGCCAAGCTCTACTGCACCGAGATGGCCGGGCGCGCCGCCGACCTGGCCGTGCAGGTGCACGGCGGCTCGGGCTACATGCGCGAGGTCCCGGTCGAGCGCCTGTACCGCGACGTACGGCTGCTCCGCCTCTACGAGGGCACCAGCGAGATCCAGCGCCTGATCATCGGTGGGTCGCTGGTCAAGGACGCCCGGGGAGGGAAGCACTGACGCAGTCACCGGATGGCCGTGTGACGGGAGCCGGGGTGGCGCGCAGCCTCCTGGCCCCGGGCAGGATCCAGGGGCGAGGAGCCGCAGACCGACGATTCGTTGCGGGACCAGCACTACGATCGAGGACGAGGCCCCGCCCGGGGAGTCCGAGGGAGACGACGCCGTGAACCCACCCTGTGAGCACCTGTCCCTGGTCCGCGAGGTGACACCGTCGGCCAACGGGTGCGAGGACTGCCTGCGCACCGGTGACTCGTGGGTGCACCTGCGCCTGTGCATGACCTGCGGTCACGTGGGCTGCTGCGACAGCTCGCCCAACCGGCACGCCACTGCGCACTGGCACCACTTCCCCCAGCACCCCGTCGTCAGGTCCTTCGAGCCCGGCGAGGACTGGTGGTGGTGCTACCCCGACGACCTCGTCTTCGGGGTCCCCGGGGCACCACCGGCGCCGTCGTACCACTGAGGGAGCGGGCTCAGTCCGCCGGGACGACGGCGACCGGCACGTGGGAGTGGTGCAGCACCCCGCGCGCGACGGAGCCGAGGGTGAAGCCGCTCCACCGCTCCTTCGGGTCCCGCCCGAGCACCAGCAGCTGGGCGAGCTCGGAGCGCTCGGTGAGCAGGTCCACCGGGTGGACCTGCGCCTGGTCGATGGTGACGGTGACGTCGGGGAAGTCCGCGCTGATCCGCTCGACGTACGCCTCCAGCTGCCGGTGGCAGTGCTCGGCCCACTTCGTGTAGTACGGGGTCGCCACCGTGGCCTCGCCGACCAGCAGCGGGTGGGGCACCCATCCCTGGAGCACCTGCAGCTCGACGTCTCGCCGGGAGGCCTGGGTGAAGGCCTGCCCCAGCGCCGCGTCGTGCTCCTTGTCCATGTCCATGCCGACGAGCACCGGGCGCCCGGCGGCGGCAGCCTGGTCCCACGGGTCGGGGACGACCACCACGGGGATCGGGGAGCGCCCGGCGACCGCGATCGACGTCGACCCGATGACCACGCGGCGCAGCGCCCCCTGTCCCCGCTTCCCGATGACGAGCACGGTGTGTCCCTCGGCCAGGTCGAGCAGCACCCGGACGGGGTGGCCGGCCCGGACCTCGACGGCCACCCGCTCCTCCCCCAGCCGTTCCCGCGCGGCGTCGGCCGCGAGATCGGCGATCGGTTGGACGAAGTCGGTCTCGGGCAGCGGCGGGGGCGCGCCGGGGAACGGTCCCGTGATCTGCCACAGGTCGGCGACCGTGGCGATGGTCAGGGCCGCGCCGGTGCGCTCAGCCTCGTCGAGGGCCCAGGCCAGTGCGGCCCGGTTCGCGTCCGAGCCGTCCACGGCGACGAGCATGCGGTCCATGTGGTCTCCTTCCCGGGGGTCCCGGCTCACGCGTCCGGGGTCTGGTCGGCGGGTGGGAGGGGCTCGTCGTACCAGGTGCCGTCGTCCCCGACCCGACGACCGGTCAGCTGCGTCCACGGCAACCGGAAGTGCAGGGGCCGGGCCCCGCCGGCCCAGGGACGGGGCCCCCACACGCGCTGCATCCACTCGATCTCCACGCCGTCGGTGACGGCCTCGCACGGGCCGGTCGCCAGCACGCTCCACCCCTGGCTGCGCACGTGGTCGAAGTGGTCGACCTCGAAGGCGATCGTGCTGCCCGGCGCGTGCCGCGCCAACTCGGTGTCCGGCGCCGTGCGGAACACGATCGTCTCCTCGAGGACGGAGTAGTTCAGCGGCAGGATCCGGGGACCCTCGGGGGTCATGTAGCCGACCCGGCCCATCACCCCGCCCCGGAGCCGCTCCTTGCACTGCTCGTCGTCCAGCTCGACCGGGATCGGCCGGCCCCTGCCCGGGCCGGTGCGGGACGCCTCAACCACGAGCCCTCCTTCGGTGGGCGATCCGCCAGGACGTTGATCCGGCGGATGCCGCCAACCTACCCACGGACGGCCGGCACCGCCAGCAGGTCCCCCAGCTCGGCCAGGGCCTCCTCCCCGACCAGGTCGCCGGGCAGCAGCGGCACCTCGACGACGGGTACGCCGGGCAGCTCGGCACGCACCGTGGCCAGGTGCCGCTCCTCCTGCGCCCGCCGGTCGGCCAGCAACGCACCCGCGTCGGGCGGGGAGCGGCGGTTGACGACCAGGCCCCCGACCGTCAGCCCCAGCCCGGTCAGCTGGCGGTGCAGCTCGACCGTCTCCAGGACGGGGAGCCGCTCCGCGGCCAGCACCAGCAGGAACGCCGTGGTACCGGCGTCGGTCACCGCATCCCGCAGTCGCGCGAACCGCTCGCGGCGGCGTACCAGCACCCGACGCAGCTCGTGGTCCCGGTCCACCTCCTCACCCCCGCCCAGTCCCCGCAGGGCCGCCCCGAAGCGTTCCGAGCGGTCGCGGTTGGCCAGCAGCTCCTCGGTCCACGCCGTCATCCGCTCCGGCAGCGCCATCAGCCGCACCGTGTGGCCCGACGGGGCGGTGTCGTAGACGACCAGGTCATGGGTGGCCAGCCCCTCGTCGGCGGTCTCGGCGATCCGCTCCAGCACCGCCGACTCCTGCGTCCCCGGCGCCTCGCGGGCCAGCGCCAGGTGCCGCTCGGCCTGGCCCGCGAGGTGCTCGGGCAACAACCGGCGCATCGTGGCGCCCACCGCGGCCAGGTGCCGGTCGACGGTGGCGGCGGGGTCGATCTCGATCGCGTCGACGTACCCGCCCTCCCGGCCCTCGGCCACCCGGGTCGGCGCGTCCCCGACCTGCCGGTCCCAGACGTGCCCCAGGTTGTGCGCCGGGTCGGTCGAGACCACCAGCACCCGGGCGCCCTGCCGGGCGCGGGCGAGCGCGAGCGCGGAGGCGACCGAGGTCTTGCCGACCCCACCCTTGCCGCTGACGAACAGCACCCGGCGGCGCGCGGCGAGCTCGAGCGGGGTCAACAGCAGCCGACGTGGTCGAGCGGGGAGGTGTCCATGCCCATCCGACGGTGCCAGTCGTGGAAGTCCTCGTAGACCGCGGGGAGCAGCTCGACGGTGTGGTACGCCGCCGGGTCGGGCACTCCGAGCGCCTCGGCGAGCACCACCATCGTGAACACGTCGTCCTGCTCGCGGCGGGCCCGCCGGAAGGTCCGTCGGTAGGGCCCGGCGTAGAACTCCTCCAGCCCCGCCTTGAAGGCTTCCCAGCGGCTCACCGGCGGTCCGAGGACGCGGCCACGTCGAACCGGTCGGCGTCCTCGGGCTCCGGCGGGTCGGAACGCGCCTGCCGCATCGCCAGGATCGCCTCGACCGCCACCCAGAGGGCGGCGACGATGATGACCACGTCGATGCCCAGCAGCAGCCAGTCGCCCTCGTCCCACAGCGTCCCGAGCTGGACGATCGCGGCGTAGAAGGACATCACGAAGACGAACGCCAGCGGCACCAGGGCCGGCACCGGGTTGCGCCGCTTGCGGATCAGCATCACGGCCACGATCGACAGGGTGAGGGAGGCGAGCAGCTGGTTTGTCGTGCCGAAGAGCGGCCAGAGGCGCATGCCGCCCTCGCCCCCGGCCCCGGCGCTGAAAGTGAGGCCGACGGCCACGACCAGCACCACCGCGGTGGCGATCGGCTTGTTGATGCGCAGCCCGACCAGCTCACCGGCCTCCTCCACGACGAAGCGCTGCAGCCGCACCCCGGTGTCCATCGTGGTGGCGGCGAACAGCACCGCCATCGTGGCCAGGATGGTGGCGCTCAGCGAGGCCGGGAGGCCGAGGCCGGCGTTGACGATGTTGCCGCCACCCTCGACGAACGCGGTCACCCCGCCCTCGTTGAAGGCGCTGTAGACCGCCTCCCAGTCCGCCAGGGTGCGGTAGCCGGCGGTGGCGGCGATGATCGCGCCCAGCGCGAGCAGGCCCTCGCCGACGGCCCCGAAGTAGCCCACGAACCGGGCGTCGGGCTCGGAGTCCAGCTGCTTGGCCGTGGTCCCCGAGGAGACCATCCCGTGGAAGCCGGAGATGGCACCGCAGGCGATGGTCACGAACAGCAGCGGGACCAGGTTCGGGGTCCCCTCCGGGACCGCGGAGTTGTACGCCGGGGCGACGACCGCCGGCGCGCTCAGCAGCGTGGCGCCGTAGAGGATCGCCAGCCCGATGAACAGCTGCACCCCGTTGATGTAGTCACGCGGCTGCAGCAGCACCCAGACCGGCAGCAGCGAGGCGATCCCGGCGTAGGCGAAGAGGACGAGGATCCAGAAGGTGGCCGGCGACATCCCCAGGATCGGGTCGGGCAGCTCGACGGGGAACCGGTCCCCGACCAGGATCAGCCCGTAGAGCGCGGCCACGCCGATGGCGGTGGTCAGCGGCAGGCTGATCCGCCACCGGTAGATCATCTGCCCGATCACCAGGGCCACGGCGATCGCGCCCCAGGCGGGGATCACGGCGCTCGGGGTGGAGATCAGCAGGTTCTTGATCACGACCGCGAACGCGGCGATCACCATCAGCAGCAGCAGGAAGATGACGACGAGGAAGAGGTTCGCCCCGCGGGCGCCGATGTAGCGCCCGGACAGGGTGCCCATCGAGCGACCCCGGTTGCGCACCGAGGCCCACAGCGAACCGAGGTCGTGCATCCCGGCGAAGAAGACGGTGCCGATGGTGACCCACAGGAAGGCGGGCAGCCAGCCCCAGATCACCGCGACCGCCGGCCCCACGATCGGGGCCGCGCCCGCGACCGAGGTGAAGTGGTGGCCCCACAGCACGAACTTGTTGGTGGGGACGTAGTCCACCCCGTCCCGCAGGTCGTGCGCCGGCGTGGGCCGGACCGGGTCGAGCTGGAAGATCCGGGTGGCGAGGAACTTCGAGTACGCGAAGTACCCACCCGCCATCATGGCGATTCCGATGACCAGCAGCCACAGCGATGTCACGACGTGCCTCCCGAGGTCCGTCAGGCGCGGTAGGGGTCTCCCTGGCGCCGTGTCCAGTCTAGGACCGCACGTGACGCAGGTCACGTCCCGTCATGCGTCACGCGCCGTGGGGTACCGCGCCCCCATGACCGACCTGCGCGCACTCGTGCTCAACTGCACCCTCAAGCCCTCCCCCGCCGAGTCGAGCACCGAGGTGCTCGGCACCGAGCTGATGGGCGAGCTCGGCCGCCACGGCGTCACCTCGGAGATGGTGAGGGTGGTCGACCACGACGTGCGGTTCGGGATCAGCCCCGACGAGGGGGACGGCGACGCCTGGCCCGGCATCCGGCGACAGATGCTGGACGCCGACCTCCTCGTGCTCGTCACCCCGATCTGGCTCGGACAGCCCTCCGCGGTGTGCAAGATGGTGCTCGAACGGCTCAACGCCGAGCTGTCCGAGACCGACGAGCAGGGCCGGATGTCGACGTACGGCAAGGTGGCCACCGTCGGGGTGGTCGGCAACGAGGACGGCGCCCACCACGTGACCGCCGAGGTGCTGCAGGGGCTCAACGACTGCGGCTTCTCGGTGGCGGCGAACGCGTCGTCGTACTGGGTGGGCGAGGCGATGCACGGCACCGACTACAAGGACAAGGACCCCCGCCCCGAGGTCACCGCCCGCACCAACCGGATGTCGACCACGAACGCGGTCCACCTGGCCCGGCTGCTGAAGGACGCGCCGTACCCGCCCCAGGCCTGAGCCGTGGGTGCGGCAGAGTGGGGGCGTGCCGCCGACGTTCCGGATCCGGACCCGGGTGCGCCCGGTCGACCTGGTCGCGCCCGTCGGCCCCGCCGCCCACGTGGGGTACGGCGACCACGCGCCGCCGCGCGCCGAGTACCCGCTGCCGGGGGCGGCGCCCTACGTCGCCGTGCAGGCCTGGCTGCGCGACGACCCGGTCGGGCGGCTGGACCTGGTGCTGGCCAGTGGCGACGTGGCCCTCACCGGCCGCTGGGACGGCACCGCCCTGTCCCTCCTGGTCGACGACGGGCGCCGGTCCACGCGCCACCGCAGCCGTCGCCACGGTCGTCCCGACCCACCCGTGGTGGGGGTGGCGCTGACCCTCACCGGGCCGCACCTGACCGCGTGGAGCCACGACGGCACCACCTGGACCGCCCGGGGCCGGGTCGCGCTCACCGACCGCGTCCCCGTCCACGACGAGGACTTCCTCGCCGGTCTGGTGGCACGCCACGCCTGGTCGCCCCCACGCGGGCCGGTCGCGGAGGACCCTGGCCCCAACCCGGTCACGGGCGTCGCCGCGGGCGGGTTCGGGCAGGTGGGGCTGCGCGACGTCCGGTTCGCCACCCACGCCGACGGGACGGCGTACCGGCTGGGCGAGCGGTTCGTGCTCACCGCCACCCACGCCGGGCCGGGCTTCGCCGACGCCGGCCACACGGGGGTGTGGCTGCTCGACCCGGCCACGCACGCGGTCGCGCACGTCGCCGACCTGTACTTCCGGCGGCCCGACGTCCCCGGCGTGTACGGCGACCACGCGACGCACCTGGTGCGCGACGGGGAGGAGTGGCTGGTCGCCACCTCCACCTGGGGTGACTTCGACCCCTCCGCCCCGCCGGGCACCCTCGGCGTGACGCTCGCCCGCAGCGGGGACGACCTGCTCACCGGGCGGCACGTGCTCGACACCGAGCGGCTCCCGCTGCCGGTCGCCGACCTGCGCCGCTCGGTCGGCACCTGGGACCCGCACCTGGTGCGGATCCCCGACGCCGCAGGGGGGACGTGGCACGTCGGGTTCGTCAACGCCACCCGCTTCTTTCGCTTCCACCCGGCCCTGGCCGCCGGGCCGAGCCTCGACGACCTGTCCCTCAGGGCGGCGGACCGCTCCCGGACCGCCACCGAGGGCACCACCCTCGCCCGCTGGGACGGGCAGTGGCGGGTCCTGGCCAGCGACGGACGGGGAGGGCCCCGGGGTCGTCGCGCGCGCTTCCCCGTCCTGGACCTGGACCTGGCGCAGGTGGGCGAGCTCGACGCGCCGTACCCGACCAACATCCCGTGGCCCACGATCGCGCCGTACGACGGCGGGTGGCTGTGGGTGACCTTCGACGGGACACCCCTGGTGCGGGGTGGCGGCGGGCTGCTCGGGTACGGCACCCACGGCGACCTGCTGGTCGGGGGCGCCCCCGGGCCGCAGGGGTGAGGCCCGGCTAGCCTGTGCAGGTTGCAACCGACCTGACCGACCGACCTGACCGACGTGGCCTCGAGGAGTGGGTGGATGGACGACGCCGAGCTGGCCCAGCTGGCCTTCTTCGACGCCGAGGGGGAGCACCTGGTGCCGCGGGGCACCGCGCGCAGCGGCTGGGGGGAGACCATCCACGGCGTCGCCACCAGCGGTGCCCTCGCCCGGACCGTCGAGGCCGAGCTCGCCCGGGTGGGGCGGACGGACCTGCGCCCGGCGCGCGGCACGGTCGACCTGTTCCGTCCGGCCGCGATGCAGCCGTGCCGGGTGGAGGCCTCGGTCGTGCGGGAGGGCCCGCGGCTGTGCCTGGTCGACTCCCGGCTGGTGCAGGACGACACCACCGTGGCCCGGTCCAGCACCCTGTTCCTCAAGGCCACCGAGGACCCGCCCGGCGAGATCTGGTCCCCCGCGGGTGACCCGGAGCCGCCGCCGACCGACCTGGTCCCGCCGACGCTCGAGCCGACGGTCCCGTGGGTGCACAGCCCCGAGGTCGGGTGGAGCCAGGACTTCAGCGCCCACCAGGACGGCGGTCGCAAGCGGATCTGGCAGTGCATCACCCCGGTCGTCGCCGGGGAGCCGCTGACCCCCTTCGTCTCCCTCGCGGCGGTGGCCGACTCGGCCAGCATGGTGACCAACTGGAGCAGCGCCGGCGTGAACTACATCAACACCGACATCAGCTTCTCGGTCTCCCGGCTGCCCGAGACCATCGAGGTCGGGCTCGAGGCCAGCGACCACACGGCGTACGACGGGATCGCGGTCGGCACCGCGACGCTCTTCGACCGCCGGGGCCGGTTCGGCACCGCCACCGTCACCGCACTGGCCAACGCGCGCCGCACGGTCGACCTGTCGGGCCTCGCCGACGCCACCGCCGCGACCGCCTGACCCGCCCCTCCCGGAGGTGCCGGGCACCCGTGCCGGCCGTCCCGGTACGCCCTAGGCTGGTGATCGAGGTCACACCACCCCCGTGACCCGTCCCGAACTGCCACCCACCCGCGTGGCACGACGAAGGAGCTGAGGCATCCATGATCCCGGACGCATCCGGCACCGGCCCCGTGACCGACGTCTTCGAGCTCGGCAGCGAGCACGAGCAGGTCGTGTTCTGCAACGATCCCGCGACCGGCCTGCGGGCCGTCGTGGCGATCCACTCCACCGCCCTGGGCCCCGCGCTCGGCGGGACCCGCTTCCACCCCTACCCCTCGACGGGGGCCGCGGTGCACGACGCACTGGACCTGGCACGCGGCATGACCTACAAGGCCGCCCTCGCGGGGCTCGACCTCGGCGGCGGCAAGGCGGTGATCCTGGGCGACCCGGCGACGCTGCGGTCCGAGGCGCTGCTGCGCGCCTACGGGCGGTTCGTGCAGTCGCTCGGTGGCCGCTACTGGACCGCCCCCGACGCGGGCACCACCGCCGACGACATGGACCAGATCGCCCGCGAGTGCTCCTTCGTCGTCGGTCGCACCGCCGCCCACGGCGGGTCCGGGGACCCCTCGCCGATCACGGCGTACGGCGTCTTCCAGGGCATGCGGGCCGCGGCCCGCGCGACCTGGGGCGAGCCGAGCCTCGCCGGGCGGACGGTCGGCGTCGCCGGGGTCGGGAAGGTCGGGCGGCGCCTGGTCGACCACCTCGTCGAGGACGGCGCCACCGTGGTCGTCACCGACGTCGCCCCGGCCGCGGTGTCGGCGGTCCGCGAGGCGCACCCCGAGGTCCGGTCGGTGGCGTCGACCGAGGAGCTCGTGGCCTCCGCGCTGGACGTCTACGCGCCGTGCGCGCTGGGCGGGGCGCTGACCGACGACGTGGTCGAGGCGCTGCAGGCGCGCGTGGTGTGCGGCTCGGCCAACAACCAGCTGGCCCACCCCGGCGTGGAGAAGGCCCTCGCCGAGCGCGGCATCCTCTACGCCCCGGACTACCTGGTCAACGCCGGCGGACTGCTCCAGGTCGCCGACGAGCGCGACGGCCACCCCGGCGACCGGGCCCACCAGCGGGCCGGCGACATCTACGACACGACGCTGGAGGTGTTCGGCCTCGCCGACGCCGAGGGAGTGCCCCCGGCCGTGGCCGCCGACCGGCTGGCCGAGCGACGGATCCGGGAGGTCACCCGCCTGCGCGGCCTGTGGCTGCCCTGACTCGCGGCCTCTGGCCGCCCCTGTCTCGGTGTCAGGAGCCGGTCACGGTCCGGGCGGGGTGGGAGGTGGGTCAGTCCGTGCGGGGGGAGGAGTCGTCGTACTCCTCGAGGCCCTCGGCCGACTCGTGGTCCCCGCGCTGCTGCTTGGCGTGAAGCTCGGCGGCCAGGGACCCGAGGTCCGGCTCGTGGGTCCGGTACTTCAGGTCGCGAGCGACCTTCGCCTGCTTCGCCTTAGCTCGGCCGCGTCCCATAGGGTCCGACCCCCTCGCACTTGGCCGGGCGGCGCTCGGCCACGCCCGGTCTGTCTACCTGGTCCTCGTGGGGCCCAGCCTACTGTCTCCCCGGGAGGAAACGCACACCGGTGAGGGCGCCGGGTGTACGCCTGCAGCGAAATGCACCGGAAATGGCTCGAGGAACGGCTCGGGGAACGCCGCGAGACGTGGCCTCGCGAGAGCCGGGGGACGGCCGGGGATGCCGGGGCAGGCGGGGGAAGCGTGCGCGGGACCGGGGTCGGCCTCACCAGCCGGGGTGGCGCCCCACCAGCTCGACCCGTCCGCCGTGGTCCTCATCGGGCGCGGTCTCCACGCTCCCGGCCACCCAGGCGCGCACGCCGTGCTCGGCGAGCACCCCCACCGCCGCGTCCGCGTCCTCGGGGTCGACCACCGCGACCATGCCCACGCCCATGTTGAGCGTGGCCTCCAGGTCGGCGAGCGGGACCTCCCCGACGTCGCGGACCAGGCCGAAGATCGGCTGCGGGGTCCAGGTCGCCCGGTCCAGCCGGACGGTGAGCTCCACGGGCAGCACCCGCTCGAGGTTGGCGGCCAGGCCGCCGCCGGTGATGTGGGACATCGCGTGGGTACGGGTGCGGCGGGCCAGGTCCAGGCAGGCCTTGGCGTAGATCCGGGTGGGCTCGAGCAGCTCCTCGCCCAGGGTGCGCCCGAGCTCGGGCACGTGGCGACCCAGCAGCCAGCCGGCCTGCTCGAGGAAGACGTGGCGCACCAGGGAGTAGCCGTTCGAGTGCAGCCCGGAGGAGGCCATCGCCACCACCGCGTCCCCGGGACGGACCCGCGCCGGACCGAGCAGCCGGGCCGCCTCGACGACCCCGGTGGTCGACCCCGCGACGTCGTACTCGTCGGGGTCCAGCAGGCCCGGGTGCTCGGCGGTCTCGCCGCCGATCAGGGCACAGCCCGAGGCCACGCACGCCTCGGCGATGCCCTTGACGATGGCGGCGACTCGTTCCGGCTCCACCCGGCCGGTGGCGATGTAGTCGGTGAGGAAGAGCGGCTCGGCACCGCACACCACGAGGTCGTCGACGAGCATCCCGACCAGGTCGAACCCGATCGTGTCGTGGATGTCCATGGCCTGCGCGATCGCGACCTTGGTGCCCACGCCGTCGGCCGACGTGGCCAGCAACGGCCGGTCGTACTCCTTGAGCGCCGAGGCGTCGAAGAGTCCCGCGAAGCCACCGATGCCGCCGATCATCTCGGGGCGGCGGGCCTGCTCGACCCACCCCTTCATCAGCTCCACCGCGCGGTCGCCGGCCTCGATCGAGACGCCGGCGGCGGCGTAGGCGTCCTCCGCGGGGCCGGTGGCTCCCGGCTCGAAGGGGTCACTCACGTGTGCTCCTGGGTACGACGGGGTGGTACGGGCCGCTGGTACGGCGGCGGGTCGCCCGTGAGCCTACGGGCGGTCCAGGGCGTCCCCGGCGGCGCCACCGCCGGTGACCACGGCGAGCCCGTCGGGGCGCTCCTCGGGGCGCGCCTCCAGCCGCCCCTTGTCCAGGTGCTCGGGCTCGGGCAGCTCGATGGGGTACTCCCCGTCGAAGCAGGCCCGGCAGAGCGAGGCCCGCGGCACCTCGGTGGCGTCAACCAGGTCCTCGAGGTCGACGTACCCGAGCGAGTCGGCGTCGATGGAGCGGGCGATCTCGTCGGTGGTGAGGCCGTTGGCGATCAGCTCGGCGCGGGTGGCGAAGTCGATGCCGTAGAAGCAGGGCCACTTCACCGGGGGCGAGGAGATCCGCACGTGCACCTCGCGGGCACCGGCCTCCCGCAGCATCCGGATCAGGGCCCGCTGGGTGTTGCCGCGCACGATCGAGTCGTCGACGACGACCAGCCGCTTGCCCTCGATCACGTCACGCAACGGGTTGAGCTTGAGCCGGATGCCGAGCTGGCGGATGGTCTGGGAGGGCTCGATGAAGGTGCGGCCGACGTAGGAGTTCTTCACCAGGCCGGTGCCGTACGGGATCCCCGAGGCCTCGGCGTACCCGATCGCCGAGGGGGTGCCGGACTCCGGCACCGGGATCACCAGGTCGGCCTCGACGGGGTAGGCCCGTGCGAGCTTGCGGCCCACCTCGACGCGCACGCTGTGCACCCGCTGGTCGACCATCAGGGTGTCGGGCCGGGCGAGGTAGACGAACTCGAAGAGGCAGTGCTTGGGGGCCGACTCGGCGAAACGGGTGCTGCGTAGCCCGTCCTCGTCGACGGCGACCAGCTCGCCGGGCTCGACCTCGCGGACGAAGGAGGCACCGACGATGTCCAGGGCCGCGGTCTCCGAGGCGATCACCCAGCCCCGCTCCAGCCGGCCGAGCACCAGCGGCCGGATGCCCTGCGGGTCGCGGGCGCCGTACAGCGTCTGCTCGTCCATCCACACGAAGGAGAAGGCGCCCCGGACCTGGGGCAGCAGGTCGGCGGCGCGCTCCTCGACGCTCTGGCCGGGGTGGTCGGCGAGCAGTCGGGCGACCACCTCGGTGTCGTTGGTCGCCACGCCGGGCATCCGCAGGTGCAGGTCGAGCTCGCCGTCGGGGCCGCGGTCGCGGACCATCCCGGCCAGCTCGGAGGTGTTGATCAGGTTCCCGTTGTGCGCCAGGGCCAGCGACCCGCCCGCCGTGGGGTGGAAGGTCGGCTGGGCGTTGTGCCACGTGGGGGAACCGGTGGTGGAGTAGCGGCAGTGGCCGACCGCGAGGTGCCCCTGGAGCGCCGCCAGGGTGGCCTCGTCGAAGACCTGCGAGACCAGTCCCATGTCCTTGTAGACCAGGATCTGCTTGCCGTTGCTGACCGCGATGCCGGCCGACTCCTGCCCGCGGTGCTGCAGGGCGTAGAGGCCGTAGTAGGTCAGCTTGGAGACGTCCTCGCCGGGCGCCCAGACCCCGAACACCCCGCAGGCATCCTGGGGGCCGGCGTCGTGCGGGTCCAGCTCGGCGGTGAGCCGGCCGTCACCACCCTTGCGCTGGCTGGAGCGCTGGCTGGGGCGGTGCTGCGCAGGTGGGGCCACGTCAGCAGAGTGTACGGCGCCCGGGCCCCGTGATCACATCACGTGGACGTCGCCAGCTCCTGCACCAGCAGCACCTCCGCGAGGCAGGCGCGCTGGAACTCGGCCAGGTGCAGGCCCTCGTTGGCGCCGTGGGCGCGGGTGTCGGGGTCCTCGACCCCGGTGACCAGCACGCTGGCCTCCGGGAAGGCCTCGACGAACTCGGCGATGAAGGGGATCGAGCCGCCGATGCCCATGTCCACCGGCGTCGCGCCGTCCCCGGCCTCGCGGAAGGCGCGCCGGGCGGCGTCGTACGCCGGGCCGGTGGCGTCGATCTCGGTGGCCTCGCCGGTGTCGACGAGGGTGACCTCGACCCGGGCGCCCCAGGGGACGTGGGACTCGAGGTGGCGGCGCAGGCACGCAGCCGCGTTGTCGGCGGTGTCGCCGGGGGCGGTGCGCATCGAGATCCGCGCCCGGGCGCTGGGGACCAGCGTGTTGGAGGCGCCGTCGACCTTCGGGGCGTCCAGGCCGGTCACGGACAGGGCCGGCCGGGTCCACAGGCGCTCCACGGCGCTGCCCGACCCGATCCACCGCAGCCCGTCCACCGCACCGGACTCCGCACGCAGGCGGGGCTCGGGGTAGTGCACGTCCGCGGCCGGTCCGGCGTGCAGGCCCGCGACCGCCACGTTGCCGTCGTCGTCGTGGAGGGTCGCGACCAGGCGGCTCAGGGTGATCAGCGCGTCCGGCACCAGGCCGCCCCAGATGCCGGAGTGGACGGCGTGGTCGAGCGTGCGCACCTCCACGTCCGCGCGGACCATCCCGCGCAGGGTGGTGGTAAGGGCCGGGGTCCCGATCTCCCAGTTGGTGGAGTCGGCGATGACGATGACGTCGGCGGCCAGGTCGTCGCGGTGCTGCTCGAGCAGGGCGGGCAGCGTGGGCGAGCCGACCTCCTCCTCGCCCTCGATGAAGAGCATGAGGTTCACCGGCAGGTCGTCCCCCCAGACCCGCAGTGCGGCCAGGTGCGCGGCGATGCCGGCCTTGTCGTCGGCGGCTCCGCGGCCGTGCAGGCGCCCATTCCGCTCGGTGGGCTCGAACGGGGGCGAGTCCCACTCGGCGTGGTCGTTCTCCGGCTGCACGTCGTGGTGGGCGTAGAGCAGCAGCGTCGGCGCTCCCGGTGGCCCCTGCTTGGTCGCGATCACCGCAGGAGCGCCGCCCTCGACGCTGGTCACCTGGACCTCGCACCCCTCGTGGCGCAGCAGCGTGGCCACGGCGTCCGCGCTGCGGCGTACCTCCCCGGCCCGGGACGGGTCCGCGCTCACCGACTCGATCCGGACCAGGTCCTCCAGGTCCCGCCGCAGCTGGGGGAGCACGTCACCCAACCGGCTGCGCAGGTCGTCGCTCGCGATCGCCATGCGCCCGACCCTATCCCCCGCCGAACCGTCACCCATGGCCCGCCGAACCGTCACCCGTGGCGCCACGAACGGGCTGTGGCGGGGCACCGAGCCGTCACGGGTGGAGCGGCAGGTACGCCGAGAGGTCGGCCCGTTCGCCGCTCGCGTGCACCCAGCCGGCGTGGATGACGTCGGACCAGGCCGCCTCCCCCACCGCGAGCTCGAGCCACGTCTCCGGGTCGGCCTCGACGACCGCGGGCGGCGTACCCCGCGTGTGGCGGACGCCGGGGAGGGCCTGCACCGCGGCGTACGGCGGCACCCGGACCTCCACCGACCCGCCGGGTGCCCGCTCGGCGAGCACCGCCAGGAAGTGCTTGACCAGCAACCGCACGTCGGCCGCGGTCGCCGCGCCGCCCGCGCGCCGCGCCAGCGCCGCGGACACCTCCTCGGCCGCCGCCGGCCGCAGCTTCCTCGCCACGGC
>CAZRKV010000011.1:0-23444 GCA_964600305.1 uncultured Nocardioides sp.
GCCGCCGCCCACGACCCGGATGCCGCGACCCGGGCCCTGGGCACGATCTCCGAGGTCGGGCGCGACGCTCTGGCCGACATCCGCCGCATTCTGGGCGTGCTGCGCGAGGGCGACGAGGACCAGCCGCTGACCACCCCGCAACCCCTGCAGGACAACCTGGACGAACTGATCGCCGGAGTGCGCGGCACCGGCGCCCAAGTCTCCCTGGTGCGCACCGGAGAGCCCCAGGCCCTACCTCCCGGCCTCGGCCTGGCGGTGCACCGCATCGTCCAGGAAGGTTTGACCAACGCGCTCAAACATGCCGGCCCGAACGCCAACGTCAGCGTCGGGGTGCATTGGCGCCCGGGCATCCTCCGGATGCAGGTCGACGACGACGGACGGGGTGCCGGTGCGATCTCCGACGGCCAGGGCACCGGACTGCTCGGGGTGAAGGAACGCGCCGGCCTGTTCGGCGGTACCGTGCTGGCCGGACCCCGTTCCGGTGGCGGCTGGCGGATGCGCGTCGACCTGCCGCTGGTGCCGCTGACCGCCCCCGTCCACCCACCGAACCAGGAGCAGCCATGACCGACGAAACCCCGATTCGGGTGGCCCTGGTCGACGACCAACAACTCGTCCGGGCCGGGTTCGCGATGGTGATCGGCTCCCAACCCGACATGCAGGTGGTCGCCGAGGCCTCCGACGGCGCCGAGGCCCTGCAGGTGCTCGCCCGCCAACCGGTGGATGTGGTGATGATGGACATTCGCATGCCGAACCTGGACGGGCTGGCGGCCACCGCGCACCTGACCTCCCGGCCCGGTGCCGGGGGAATCGACCCGAAGGTCGTGATCCTGACCACGTTCGACCTGGACGAGTACGTGCTGCGGGCGATCAAGGCCGGCGCCTCCGGGTTCCTGCTCAAGGATGCACCACCCGAGGAGATGCTCAGCGCGATCCGCACCGTCCATCACGGCGACGCGGTGATCGCCCCCTCGTCCACCAAACGCCTGCTCGACCACCTGATCGACGTGCTCCCCGACCGGGAGCGCACCTCCGCCGCCGTGCTCGAACGGCTCACCGAACGCGAACGCGAAGTGCTCGTGCTGATGGCCCGCGGCCGATCCAATACCGAGATCGGTCAGGATCTTTTCGTCGCCGAGGCCACCGTGAAAACCCACGTCGGCCGGATCCTGGCCAAGCTCGACGCGCGCGACCGGGTGCAGGCCGTGGTCATCGCTTATGAGACGGGGCTGGTCGCACCGGGGCGATGAATCGTCAGCCCAGGTTCAGGAACCCGCGCAACTCGGCGAAGGCCTCCGCGACCACGGTGTAGTGCGCCCAACGGCCCCGCTGTTCGCGCATCAGCAGGCCGGCGTCCACCAGTTTCTTCATGTGGTGGCTCACCGTTGGTTGCGAGATGCCCAGGGGTTCGGTCAGGTGGCAGGCGCAGACCGACTCACAGCCCTGGGCGGCAACGTGGGACAACAACCGCAACCGGGTGGGGTCGGACAAGGCCTTCAACATGACCGACATCCGGTCGGCGTCGGCGGAGGTCAGCGGGTCGGTCAGCGAGCAGCAGCCGTCGGTGGCCGTTTCGAGGGTCGGGGTTGGTGCGGTGCTGTTCATGGGACCAGCCTACATTGACAGACGTCGATATGTGGGCGTAGCGTTTGTTACATCGATGCTTGTCTATATGAAGGTTGGTTGTGGTGAGTTCCTCTGCGATCGATGCGGCGACGAAACCCGGGCCCGTGGCGCAGGGGATGTCCTTCCTCGACCGCTGGCTGCCGATCTGGATCCTGCTCGCGATGGCCGCGGGCCTCGCCCTGGGACGGTTCGTCCCCGGCTTGAACACCGCCTTGGACGCGGTCAAGATCGGCGGGATCTCACTGCCCATCGCCATCGGCCTGCTGGTGATGATGTACCCGGTGCTGGCCAAGGTGCGCTACGACGAAACCCACCGGGTCACCGGCGACCGCAAACTGCTTGTCCTCTCTCTGGTGCTCAACTGGATCGTCGGCCCGGCCTTCATGTTCGGGCTCGCCTGGGCCTTCCTGCCCGATCTGCCCGAGTACCGCACCGGCCTGATCATCGTCGGCCTGGCCCGGTGCATCGCCATGGTCATCATCTGGAACGACCTGGCCTGCGGCGACCGTGAGGCCGCGGCCGTGCTCGTGGCCATCAACTCGGTCTTCCAGGTCATCGCCTTCGCCGCGCTCGGCTGGTTCTACCTCGACGTGCTGCCCGGCTGGCTGGGGCTGGACACCGCCCACCTGGACGTGTCGGCCTGGCAGATCGCGAAGTCGGTGCTGGTCTTCCTCGGGATCCCCCTGGTGCTGGGCTACCTCTCGCGCCGGCTGGGGGAGCGGGCCCGCGGCCGGGAGTGGTACGAGTCCACCTTCCTGCCCCGGGTCGGGCCCTGGGCCCTCATCGGCCTGTTGTCCACGATCGTGGTGCTCTTCGCCCTCCAGGGCGAGCAGATCACCGCCCGCCCCTTCGACGTCGTGCGGATCGCCCTCCCGCTGCTCGCCTACTTCGCGGTGATGTGGGGGCTGGGCTTCGTCGTCGGCAAGGCGGCGGGGCTCGGGTACGCCCGCACCACCACGCTGGCCTTCACCGCGGCCGGCAACAACTTCGAGCTCGCGATCGCGGTCGCAATCGCCACCTTCGGGGTCACCTCCGGGCAGGCGCTGGCCGGCGTGGTCGGACCCCTGATCGAGGTGCCGGTGCTGGTCGGGCTGGTCTACGTCAGCCTCGCGCTCCGGAACCGCTTCGCCGACCCCGGCCCCGGCCCCGTGGCCGCACCCCTCCGGGAGGAGACCCGATGACCGACCCGACGACCGGCCCGACGACCGGCCCGACGACCGGCCCGACGACCGGCCCGGCCCACCGTCCCTCCGTCCTGTTCGTGTGCGTGCACAACGCGGGGCGCTCGCAGATGGCGGCCGCCTACCTCCGGGAGATGGCCGGGGACGCCGTGGAGGTCCGCTCCGCGGGATCGGCTCCGGCCGACTCGGTGAACCCGGCCGCCGTGGCCGCGATGGCCGAGGAGGGCATCGACCTGGCCGCGGCCCGGCCCACCATCCTCACCGACGACGCCGTGGCCGCCTCCGACGTCGTCGTCACGATGGGGTGCGGGGACGAGTGCCCGTTCTTCCCCGGCCGGCGCTACGAGGACTGGGTGCTCGACGACCCTGCGGGCCGCGACGTCGACGGCGTCCGCCCCATCCGCGACGAGATCAAGCAGCGCGTCGCCGACCTGGTGGCCTCCCTGGGCGTGCCCGGGCGCTGATTCCCGACCCGGGACGCGAACGAGGCCATGACCTGGTGGTCCTGGCCTCGTCATCGGTACGCCATCCAGGACTCGAACCTGGAACCCACTGATTAAGAGTCAGTTGCTCTGCCAATTGAGCTAATGGCGCCTGCAGCGACAGGAGTCTAGCGTGTGGGCGGCCGAGGACACCAAATCGGTGGGACGTGCTCGTCGTCACTCCCCTCCTCGGTCCCCGTCGGCCTCGAGCACCGCGTGGGCGGCGTTGTGGCCGCCGATCCCGGAGACCGCCCCACCTCGACGCGCCCCCGAGCCGCACAGGAGCACCCGGGGCACCCCGGTCGCGACGCCCCAGCGTGCCGCGGGGGAGTCCAGCCCCGCCCGGTTGGGGGCCCACGGCCACTCGAGGTCGCCGTGGAAGATGTGGCCGCCGGGCATCGCCAGCTCGGCCTCGATGTCGAGCGGGGTCATCACCTCCAGGCACGGGGTGCCGTCGATGTCCCGGGCCAGGCAGTCCCGGACGGGGTCCAGCAGGTGCTCGTCGAGGGCGGCCAGGGCTCGCTCGAGCGCCACCTCGCGGGCGGAGACGGGGTCCTCCGCGAAGGCCTCGACCGGCGTGTGCAGCCCGAAGTACGTCAGGGTGTGCGTGTCCCCGGCGCCGTGCCCGAGGATGCTCGGATCCGTCAGCGAGTGGCAGTAGACCTCGCCCGGCAGCCGGTCGGGCAGGCGACCGGCTGCGGCCGCGCCGTACGCCGCCTCCAGCTCGCTCCAGGACTCCCCGAGGTGGACGGTGCCCGCGAACGCCGTGGCGGGGTCGGCGCCGGACCGCAGGCGGGGCAGCCGATCGAGGACCATGTTGATCTTCAGCTGGGCACCCCGGGGTCGGGCCGCCGCCTCCTCGCTCCGTCCCAGGAGGCCCTCGAGGACCTGCGGGGCGACGTTGGCCAGCACGGTTCGGCAGGTCACCGAACGGTGGCCCACGCCGTCGTGCCAGGTGACCGTGGCGCGCTCCTCGTCGGCGTCGACGTGGTGGACCTGGGCGCCGGTGACGACGTCGGTCCCGTGCGCCCGGGCCCGGGAGAGGAGGGCGTCGGTGACGGCGCCCATCCCCCCGACCGGCACCTGCCACTGCGCCCCGCCGTTGCCGACGACGTGGTAGAGGAAGCACCGGTTCTGCCGCAACGAGGGGTCGTCCAGGGAGGTCGAGGTGCCGATCAGGGCGTCGGTGGCCACCACGCCCCGCACCACCTCGTCGGCGAAGGTGCGACGCAGCACCTGCCCCAGCGGTGCGGCGACCAGGTCCTGCCAGGTGTCGGGGTCGACCCGGCGGCGTACCTCCTGCTCCCGGGGCAGCGGCTGCAGCAGCGTGGGGGCGACCGCCTGCGCGAGGTCGCCGACGCGCTCGTGGAAGGTGCACCAGGCGTCGTACTCCTCCTCGGAGCCGGTGAGGTCGCGGAAGGACGCCCGGGTCGCGGCGCCCTCCGGGTGCTCGACCAGCAGGCCGGTCGGCCGTCCGCCGCGCTCGACGGGGGTGTACGACGCGGTCGGGCGCGGTCGCAGCCGCAACGGCAGGTCGAGGTCGGCGACCAGCTCCTCGGGCATCAGGCCGACGAGGTAGGAGTAGCGGGAGAGCCGTTCGGGGCGGCCCCGGAAGGCCTGGGCGGAGACGGCGGCGCCGCCGGTGTGGGGGAGGCGCTCCAGGACCAGCACGGACCGGCCGGCCCGGGCGAGGTACGCCGCGGCGACGAGCCCGTTGTGCCCGCCCCCGACCACGACGACGTCGTAGGTGCTCCTGCGTGCAGCGGCCATGGCCGGCCACGCTAGCGCAGCGGGCTAAGGAGTCTCGTGGCTGAAGCCGAGGACGAGGACGGAGAGCACCTGCTCGTCCAGCCCGTCCTCGCCCAGGGTGCTCTCGCCGAGGTGGTTGTGGCCGAGGGCGTGCAGGTGGAGGCCGACCACGATCTCCGCGAGCTGGTCGAGGGGGAGGACCGGGGTGCGCCCGAGGCGCGTGAGTGCGTCGTCGATCACCTCGACCAGGTCGGCCCGGAGGCGGCGGGAGAAGTCGGCGAGCACCTCGCGAGCCTGCTCGTCGCGCAGGGCGAGCAGCCGGAACTCCGCCTGCAGCATGTACCACTGCCGGCCGTACCGGCGGGTGGCGTCGAGGACCCGGCCGATGGACTCGAGGGTGAACTCGCCCTCGGGGACGGCCTCGATCGCCTCCCGCGCGACGTCGAGCATCCGGGTCGACTCGCGCTCGAAGACGGCGAAGAACACCTCGTCGATGCTGGAGAAGTTGGAGTAGAAGGCGCCTCGCGTGAAGCCGGCGGCGCCCACCAGGTCGTCCACGGTGACCCGGCGCAGGCCCTGGTCGGCGAAGACGTCCAGGGCCGCGTCGAGCAAGCGGGCGCGGGTGTGCTCGCGCCGGCGGAGGGTGCCGGTGGCCGCGGGGTCGTCAGTGATGGTCGTCTCCTTCGATTCACTCGCGTATCGGATACGGTAGCGTATCGGCCGTGTCCCTGTTCCTCCATCGTCTCGGCCGCGCCGCGGCCCGTCGTGCCCGCCTGGTGGTGCTGGGCTGGCTCGTCGTGCTGCTGGCCGCCGGAGTCGCCGCCGTCGGCCTGGGTGGCCAGCTCCAGCAGAACCTGACCATCCCGGGCACCGAGTCCCAGGAAGGCATCGACCTGCTGGACCAGCGCTTCCCGCTGCTGGCCGGCACCAGTGGCCAGGTCCTCTTCGCGGCGCCGGAGGGGGACGAGGTCGCCGAGCACCGCGCGGAGATCCGGGGGGTGCTGGACCGGATCGAGCAGGTCGACGAGGTGGAGATGGCCGTCGACCCGTTCGGACGCGGGTCGGAGCACGCCCTGTCCGACGACGGGCGCCACGCCCTCGCCCAGGTCCAGCTCGCCGTCCCCCTCGACGACCTGGACCAGGCGACGGTCGACGAGATCGAGCAGGCCGCCCAGGTGGACCGCGGCACCGACCTGGAGGTGCACCTGGGGGGCCAGATCTTCACCACCACCGAGGTCGCCCTCAGTGCCACGGAGGTGGTCGGCGTGCTGGTCGCGCTCGCGGTGCTGGCGGTGACCTTCGGGTCGCTGGTGGCCGCGGGGCTGCCGATCGTGACGGCGGTGCTGGGGGTCGGGGTGACCATGGCCGGGATGCTCGCGCTCGCCTCGGCGGTCACGATCACCAGCAGCACGCCGACGCTGGCCCTGATGATCGGGCTCGCGGTGGGCATCGACTACGCCCTGTTCATCATCTACCGCCACCGCGCCCAGCTCGCGACGGGCATGGCGGTCGAGGAGTCGGTGGCGCGGTCCGTCGCCACCGCCGGGAGCGCGGTCGTCTTCGCCGGTGCCACCGTCGTGATCGCCCTGTGCGGCCTGGTCGTCGCCCGGATCCCGTTCCTGTCCGTGATGGGCTTCGCCGCGGCCGCCGGGGTCGCCGTCGCCGTCGCGGTCTCGCTCTCCTTCGTGCCGGCCGTGCTCGGGATGCTCGGCGAGCGACTGCGGCCCGGGCCCCGGTCGCGGGCGGCCCGGCACGCCCTCGCACCCCCGGAGCGGGCCCGGACCCTGGGGGCGGCCTGGGTCCGGTGGGCGACGCGAGTGCCGGCCCTCACCGTCGTCGTGGTCGGGGTGGGCCTGGTGGTGATGGCCCTGCCGGCCCGCGACCTGGCGCTGGGGCTCCCGGACAACGGCACCAAGCAGCCGGGGTCGGGCCCACGGGTGACCTACGACCTGGTGAGCGAGGTCTACGGGCCCGGCCACAACGGCCCGCTGCTGGTCACCACCGACATCATCCGGTCGACCGACCCCCTGACCGACATGGAGCGGCTCGGCGAGGACATCGCTGCGATGGACGGTGTGGCGGTGGTGCCCCTCGCCACCCCGAACCCGGACGCAGACCTCGGGATCGTCCAGGTGGTGCCCGAGACGGCGCAGACCGACCCCCGGACCGCCGATCTCGTCCGCGACCTGCGGGACCGGGCCGGGGAGCTGGAGGAGCAGCACGGCGTCACCGACCTGCGGGTCACCGGCCAGACGGCCGTGGCCATCGACGTCTCCGACCGGCTCTCCGGGGCGCTGCTGCCTTTCGGGCTCGTGGTGGTGGGACTGTCCCTGGTGCTCCTCACGATCGTGTTCCGGTCCGTCGCGGTGCCGATCAAGGCGACCCTGGGCTACCTGCTCTCCGTCGGTGCCTCCTTCGGTGCCGTGGCCGCGGTGTTCGAGTGGGGCTGGTTCGCCGAGGTGTTCAACGTCGCCCGGGTCGGGCCGGTGATCTCGTTCCTGCCGATCATCCTTATGGGCGTGCTGTTCGGGCTGGCGATGGACTACGAGGTCTTCCTCGTGTCGCGGATGCGGGAGGACTACGTCCACACCGGGGACCCGTGGCGCGCCGTCACGACGGGCTTCACGGCCAGCGCCCGGGTGGTCACCGCGGCCGCCGTGATCATGATCAGCGTCTTCGTGGCGTTCGTGCCCCACGGGGACTCGATCGTGAAGCCGATCGCCTTCGGCCTGGCGGTGGGGGTCTTCGTCGACGCCTTCCTCGTCCGGATGACCCTGGTCCCGGCGGTCCTGGCCCTGCTGGGGCGGCGCGCCTGGTGGCTCCCCGCCTGGTTGGACCGGCGGCTGCCGCGGCTCGACGTCGAGGGGGAAGCCCTCCAGCACCACCTCGAGCACCAGGCCTGGGAGGCCGAGCACGGGCCGGCCGCCGTGCGCGCCGTCGGCGCCGCGGTGCCCGACGAGCAGGGCGACCCCCTGCACGCCCCCGTCGACGCGGTGGTGCGGCCCGGGACCCTGTACGTCGTGCGCGGGGACCGGCCGCTGGCCCGGGCCGCCCTCCTCGCGGCGTTCTCGGGGCGCCTGGACGCGGAGGGCACCCTCGTGGTCGGCGGCCGGCTGCTGCCGGACGAGGCCGGTGCCGTGCGCGCCCGCACCTGGTTCCACGACTCCTTCCCCCCGGCCGAGCTGCTCGAGCGCGAGGTGGCCGGCTCCGCGGACGAGGCTCCGCTCGTGGTCGTCGACGGCGTCGACGCCCGGGTCCGGGACGACCGGCTGCCCGAGCGCTGGCGCCTCCTCTCCGCCCTCGTCGCCGCCGGCGCGACCGTGGTGGCCGGGACGACGGCCCCGCCCCCCGACGACATCGCCCACGACGGGCTCGACCTCACCGATCCCGTCGACGCCACCCGACCGGAGGAGCTCCCCGCGTGATGCGCCACCGCACCCTCGCCCAGGTCCTCGCCCTCGCCGTACTGGTGCCCGCCCTCGCCGCCGGCCTGGCCCTGTGGTCCGTCGGCGACCAGGTGGAGGGCGTCGACACCCTCCCCGCGGCGGTGGTCAACCACGACGAACCGGTCGAGGTGGAGGTGGACGGCGAGCAGCAACCGATCGCGATGGGGCGCCTGCTCGCCGGGGGGCTCACCGCCCCCCGGAGCGACGAGCCGCGGCGGCTCGGCTGGGAGCTCGCCACGCCCGAGGACGCCCGGGAGGGGCTGGAGGAGGGGCGCTACCACGCGGTGCTGACCATCCCCCGCGGCTTCTCGGGCTCGCTGGCCGGGATCACGCGCAACGAACCGGAGCAGGCCGGCGTGCGGGTGCGCACCAACGACTCCGCCGGGGCCCTGCTCGGGCCGTTGACCGAGGACATCGGTGACGTCGCCGCGAACGATGTCGGTCGGATGCTCACCGTCACCTACCTGGAGGGGCTCTACGACCAGACCGCGCAGATGCAGGTCCAGCTGGGACGGGCCGCCGACGGTGCCGGCCGGGTGGCCGGCGGTGCCTCCGACCTGGCCGGTGGAGCCGACGACCTGGCCGACGGCACCGCCCGGGCCGGCGAGGGAGCCGGGGACCTCGCCGACGGGACCGGCCAGCTGTCCGCGGGGGCCGGTGACCTGGCCGACGGGACCGACCAGCTGCAGGACGGCGCCCACGAGCTCGCCCGGGGAGCCGACCGGCTCGCCGCCGGCAACCGGCGCACCGCCCGCGGCGCGGACCGGCTCGCGGGCGGTCTGGGTCGGATGGAGCGCCAGGTCGCCCCGCTGCCGGGCCGGGCCGACCAGCTGGCCGACGGCGCCCAGCAGCTGGCGACGGGGGTGTCCCAGGCGGTCGGACCGCTGCAGGAGGCGCTGGCGCCCCTGCAGGACGTCGAGTCGCGGCTCCAGCAGTGGCGCGAGGCCTGCCCGGGCGTCCTGCGCGAGGTGATCCCGGACGAGGCGGAGCCGGACGTCCCCGTGGAGGAGGTCTGCACCCGGCTGGGGCAGCGACTGGACGAGCGTCTCGGCACCGGCGACCTCGCGGGCCTGGTGGTCCTCGCCGGACAGCTGGACCAGCTCCCGCAGGGCGCCCAGGAGCTGGCGGACGGGACCCGCGAGCTCGCCGACGCCACCCCCGGGCTGGTGCAGGGGGTGCGCGAGGCCCGGGGCGGGGCTGACCAGCTGGCCGACGGCAACCGCCGCCTGGCCCGGGGCGCCGACCAGCTGGCGACGGGCGCGTCCGGTCTGGCCGGGGGTGTCGACGAGCTCGGCACCGGAGCCGACCAGCTCGCCGGAGGGGCCGCCGCGGCCTCCACGGGCGCCTCGGAGCTGGCCGACGGGCTCGGCCGGTTGCAGGACGGGGCGGGGCAGCTGGCCGGGGGCGCCGACCAGCTGCGTGCCGGCAGCGGCGAGCTGGCCGAGCAGCTGCGCCGGGGTGCCGACCGGGTCCCGGCCAAGCCCGAGGACGAGCGCCGGGCCGACGCCGAGGCCGTGGCCCAGCCGGTGACCAGCGAGAACGGGCGGTTCGCGCCGGCCTCGGCCACCGAGGCGTTGGCCCCGGCAGCCCTGGCCCTGGCCCTGTGGCTGGGGGCGTTCGTGGCCTACCTGGTGCGACCGGCCCTCGCACGGGAGCGCCTGGCCCGGGCGACCAGCGCGACCCGGGTCGCCCTCGCCGGGTGGCTGCCCGGTGTGCTGCTCGCTGCCCTGCAGGCGGCGTTGCTGCTGCCGGTGCTGTGGCTGCTCGGGGCGGAGGTGGTCCGACCCCTCGCCCTGGTCCTGCTGGTGCTGCCGGTGGCGGCGCTGTCGTTCGTCGCGATCGTGCAGGCCCTGGTCGCGGCCCTCGGGGCCCGGCGCGGGTGGGTGGCCGTGGCGGTGCTGGGGCTGGTGCAGGTGCTCACCACCACCGGACTGCTGCCCGTGGACTCCGCCCCCGGGGCCGTGCGCGCCCTGCACGACGTCCTGCCGGTCCCCGTCGTGGCCGACCTGGCCCGGTGGGCCGTGCTCGGCACGCCGACCGGCGTCGTCACCGGGGTCCTGCTGCTCCTCGTGTGGGCCGGGCTCGGGTGGGGCCTCACCGTCCTCGCGGCGCGACACCGCTCCCGGGTGAGGCTGGCCGACCTGCGTCGTACCGTCGCGACCACCTGACGGCACACGACGTCTGCCCCGGTCCTGGATGGACCGGGGCAGACGGGTCGGTGCGGGTGGATCAGGCCAGGGCCGGGTTCTCCCGGACGAGGCGGGTGCTGGTCCAGCGGCGACCCAGGCCCCAGGTCTCACCGGAGTGGGTGAGGGCCAGGGCGACCAGCGCCAGCGCGCTGAGCAGGTGGTCGTCGATGATCGGGTTGTTCTCCGGGGGAAGGGCGACGCTCCACATCATCACGTAGAGCACGGCCCCGGCGGCCACCGCGATCCGCATGCCCACGCCCAGGAGGAGGGCCAGGCCGATGCCGAGCAGGCCGAGCATGAACAGCCAGTCGGCCCAGGCGGCGCCGGCGATGGACTGGTAGAAGCCGGCCAGGGGCCCGGAGGAACCGAAGCTCAGGAAGCCCTCGGTCGGGCTGCTCCCGTTGATCCAGGCGGCGTCCCCGAACCGGTCGACGGCCCCGGTCTCGTCCCGGCCGGTCGAGAACCCCAGGGCGAGCAGCTTGTCGAAGAAGGCCCACAGGAAGGTGATCCCGAAGCCGATCCGCAGGGCGGCGAGGACCCGCCGCGCGCCGGTGGTCAGGGTCAGGTGACGGGTGTCCAGAGGCGCCTGCTGGGTGCCCTTGTCGGAAGCCCGGTCCGTGCCCCCCTCGGGGGTCCGCCGGGTGCGGTGCTTGCGAGCGGTGATGGCGTTCATGGCTACTCCTTCGTCTTCCTCATGTGGCCCTTCGGGGCCGGTACATCCAGAGTCGCGCACCGGTGCGGTGCGCAGCAGGGGAGACGGTCCCGGGTTCGAAGGCCTAAGGTCCCGAGGTGGAGGGACCCCTCAGCGGGGTACTCGCGCGGACGAGGAGGTGGCGCGGGCGGATGTCGTCCTCGGAGCAGCTGCGGGCGCTCGTGCAGGCGAACCTGGAGCTGACCAGTGCCCCGGACCTGCACGACCTCCTCGTGCGCCTGGTCCGCGCGGCTCGGGAGCTCGTCCGCGCCCGGTACGCCGCCCTCGGGGTCCTCTCGGAGTCCGGGGACGGGCTCGTCGACTTCGTCCACTCCGGGTTCGACCGCGAACAGCTGGAGCGGCTGGGAGACCTGCCCCGCGGCCACGGCATCCTCGGGGCCCTGCTCGGCGAGCAGGCGGGGCCCGTGCGCACCGACCACGTGGGGGAGCACCCCCTCGCCACGGGGTTCCCGCCCCACCACCCGCCCATGGAGAGCTTCCTGGGCGTCCCCGTCCGCGTCCGGGGACAGGTGTTCGGCAACCTCTACGTGACCGAGCACGTGGACGGTGCGTTCACCGCGGAGGACGAGGAGCTGGTGGCGGCGCTCGCCGCCATGGCCGGGACCGCGATCGCGAACGCCCGGCTGTTCGAGGAGACCCGCTACCGGGCCCGCTGGTCCTCGGCCCTGGTGGAGGCCTCCCGCGCGGCGGTCGGCGACGGCGACCCGGTCCCCAGCCTCGTGGGCACCGCCCTCCGGCTCGCCGAGGCGGACGTGGCCTGGGTCTCGCTCGTCGAGGACGGTGGCCTCCGGGTCGTGCACGCCGTCGGCGGGGGCGCGGACGCCCTGGTGGGCCGGCCCGACCCCGTCGCCTCGGGAGGCTCGGGCGCCCTGGACCTGGAGCACGTGGCGACCGCTCCCTTCTCGGGCCTGCGGGGGGTCCGCGGCGTCCTCGGGCTCGCCCGGGGGGCGGGCGGGAGCGACTTCCTCGACCGCGACCAGGAGATGGTCGAGTCCTGCGCCGTCCACGTGGGGGTGGTGCTCGGCCAGGCCCGGATGCTGGATGCCCGGGAGCGCGCGACCCTGCAGGAGGACCGCAGGCGGATCGCCCGGGACCTGCACGACCACGTCGTCCAGCGCATCTACGCGACCGGGCTCCGGTTGAGTGCGATCGCGGGCGGGCTGGACGGCGTACCCGCCGAGCAGGTCCGCGCGCAGGCCGAGGAGCTGGACACCACGATCCTCCAGATCCGGCAGGCCATCCACGCGCTGCGCGCCGAGGCGCCCGGGTCGCCGCGCACGCGCCTGGCCCGCCTGGTCGACGGGGTCGCCGGGTTCTCCACCGCCCCCGAGCTGGTGCTGCGCGGCCCGGTCGACACCGTGGTCACGCCCGAGGTGCTGCTCGACCTCGAGGCGGTCGTCCGCGAGGCACTCAGCAACGCGGTGCGCCACGGGGGTGCCGGGACGGCCCGGGTCGAGGTGGTCGCCTCCGTCGAGCAGGTGAGCGTGACCGTGACCGACGACGGGAGCGGGATCGGGGAGGTGACCCGCACCGGCGGCCTGCGCAACCTGCGCGAGCGGGCCCTGGCCCACGGTGGGGCGCTGCGGGTGGAGAATGCCGACACCGGTGGGACCGCCCTGGCGTGGAGCGCGCTCCTGGCGGCGCCGAGGAGTGGAGGAGACGACGGTGATGGCTGAACCGACCGAGGCGCCGCAGTCCGACCCGATCCGGGTCTACCTGCTCGACGACCACGAGGTCGTCCGGGACGGGCTGCGCTGGTTGCTCGAGGCGACCCCGGACATCCGGGTCGTGGGGGAGTCGGGGTCGGCGGCTGAGGCGACCCGCCGGATCCCGGCCGCTCGACCGCACGTGGCCGTGCTCGACGGCCGGCTGCCGGACGGCTCGGGCATCGACGTGTGCCGCGAGGTCCGGGCCGTGGACCCCTCGATCCGAGCCCTCATCCTCACCTCGTACGACGACGACACGGCCCTCTTCGCCGCGATCATGGCCGGGGCGGCCGGCTATGTGCTCAAGCAGACCCAGGGCGCCTCGCTCGTGGACGCGGTCCGGCGGGTGGCCCGGGGGGAGTCACTCATCGACCCGGCCCTGACCGAACGGGTCCTGGACCGGGTCCGTCACCCGGTCACCGGCCCTCCCGAGCTGGCCGACCTCACCGACCAGGAGCTGGTCCTGCTGCGGCACCTGGCCGAGGGGCTGACCAACCGCCAGATCAGCGAGCGGATGTTCCTGGCGGAGAAGACGGTCAAGAACTACGTCTCCGGTCTGCTGGCCAAGCTCGGCCTCGAGCGGCGCACCCAGGCCGCGGTGCTGGCGACGAAGCTGCTCGGCGGCGAGTCCGGGGAAGGGCGCGAGTCACGGTGAGGGAGCCCGTGGAGCCGATCGCGCCGTACCGTCCGTGGTTCCTGCGCTTCCCCCGCTGGGCGGCCCTGGGCACGTTGCTCCTCTTCGTGGCGATCACGGCCGCGAGGATCGCCCTCGGACCGGGCACGGACGAGGCGGTGATGATGCTCTACGTCCTCCCGATCGGGCTCGCCGCCCTGGCCTGGGGGCGCTGGGCCGGCCTGGGGTTGGCCCTGGTCGCGATCGTCCTGATGGGGCTGTGGGTCCTCGTCGAGGACGTCGGGCTCTCGCCCGTGGGCTGGATCTCGCGGGTGGTGCCCCTCCTGCTGACCGGGCTCGTGCTGGGGGACGCCTCCGAGCGGCTGCACCGGGCCGAGGACGCACGGCTGAGGTACGAGGCGCAGGCGCTGCAGCGCCAGCAGGCCATCGAGGTCAACGACCACCTCGTCCAGGGGATGGCCGCGGCCAAGTGGGCCCTGGAGGCGGGCCACCACGACGCGGGGCTGCAGGCCCTGGACCGCACCCTGGACTCCGGGCAACGGCTGGTCTCGCAGCTGATCCGCGACGCGGGGATGGGCATCGGCGGCCCCGGAGACGGGTCGGGCCCCGACCTCGCGAGAGGTCAGGGCCCGGCTGGGGTGGATGACGGGACTTGAACCCGCGACTTTCGCGACCACAACGCGACGCTCTACCAACTGAGCTACACCCACCGCGAGTCGCCACCCGCAGGGTCAGCGACCGGGAAGCAGTGTAGACGCCTCAGCCGTCGGAGCCGGAATCGGGGGCCTCCCCGGACGATCCCGTGAGCGCCCCCCGGTGCCGGGCGGCGATCTGCTTCGCGGTCTCGCTGTCCGGCCCGGGCGGGGGCACGAACACGGCGTCGCGGTAGTAGCGCAGCTCCTCGATGCTCTCCTGGATGTCGGCGAGGGCCCGGTGGTTGCCGGACTTCGCCGGGGACTGGAAGTAGGCCCGGGGGAACCAGCGCCGCGAGAGCTCCTTGATGGAGGAGACGTCCACGATCCGGTAGTGCAGGAAGGACTCCAGGCCCGGCATGTCCCGGGCCAGGAACGCCCGGTCGGTGGACACCGAGTTCCCGGCGAGCGGGGGCCGGGCGTCCTCCGGGCACTGGGCACGGACGTACTCGAGGACCTGCTGCTCGGCCTCCTCCAGCGAGGCCCCCGCGTCCAGCTCCTGGAGCAGGCCGGAGCTGGTGTGCATGGTGCGCACGAAGTCGCCCATCTGGGCCAGGGCGCCCGCGGGCGGGCGGACCACGACGTCGACACCGTCCCCGAGCACGTTCAGGTCGAAGTCGGTCACCAACGCCGCCACCTCGATCAGGGCGTCGTTCTCCGGGTCGAGGCCGGTCATCTCACAGTCGATCCACACCAGTCGGTCGTTCACAACCGGCAACCCTAGAGGGCAGCCGGCGACGGGGCCTCGGCACCACCCCATACCATCGGGGTCGTGATGGGGTGGATCGGCGTCGTCGCCAGGCTGGTCACCGGCGGTGTCTGGATCGTCGCCGGTGCGCTCAAGCTGCCCGACCCGGCCGCGAGCGTGCGGGCGGTGCGGGCCTACGAGCTGTTGCCGGAGGCGGTCGTGCCGGCCGTGGGGTGGCTGCTCCCGGTGCTGGAGGTCGTCGTCGGCGCCTGCCTGGTGCTGGGCCTGCTGACCCGGGCCAACGCCGTGGTCTCCGCGCTGCTCTTCGGCGCCTTCATCATCGGCATCTCCGCCGCGTGGGCGCGCGGGCTGCAGATCGACTGCGGGTGCTTCGGCGGCGGAGGGTTCCAGGAGGACGCCGCCGAGGAGTACCCCTGGGAGATCGCACGGGACGTGGGCCTGCTCGCACTGTCGGCCTGGCTGGTGTGGCGTCCGCGGACGCCGTACGCCGTCGACAACGCGCTGTTCCCCGAGCCCGCCCCACACGCCGGCGAGCCGGCCACGAGCGCTCCACGCACCACCGAGGACACGAACCAGGAGGTCACCTGAATGTCGAACAAGGAGAACCGCCGCAAGGCCCGCATGGAGCGGGCCGCGGAGCTCCGGCGCCAGGAGGAGAAGCGGCAGCGCAACCGCAAGATCGCCATCGTCGGCGCGGTGGCCGCGGTCCTGGTCATCGTCATCGGCATCGGGTGGCTGGTCCAGTCCCAGCGCGACTCCACGGGGGAGTCCGCCGCGGCCCCGGAGGGGGCCACCGACGAGTACGGGCTGGTCGTGGGGCCCGACGACGCCGACAGCACCGTGGTGGTCTACGAGGACTTCCTGTGCCCGGCCTGCGCCGCCTTCGAGCAGGTGACCGTCGCCGAGTTCGAGCGGATGACCGACGAGGGCACGCTGCAGGTGGAGTACCGCCCCTTCGAGCTGCTCGACCAGACCGACTACTCCAAGCGGGCGACCAACGCCTTCGCCGTCGTGCTCGACGAGCACGGGCCCGAGGTCGCCAAGGACTTCCACGACCTGCTCTTCGCCAACCAGCCGCAGGAGGCCGGCTCCCCGCCGGACGACGACTGGCTCGTGGAGCAGGCCGAGGAGGCGGGCGCCGACGCCGAGCAGGTGCGCGGCCCCATCGAGGACATGGCCTTCGAGGGGTGGGTCGAGAACGCCACCGACCACGCCTCCCAGGACGGCGTCCGGGCCACCCCCACCGTCCGGGTCGACGGGGAGGACGTCGAGGGCCAGTCGATGCAGGAGCTGATCGACAACACGATGGCCGCCATCAACGGCGGCGGCTGAGGACCAGCCCCCGCGGGCTCAGGACCGCCGGCGGGGCAGGTCGCGGGTGGCGGGGCCCTCGAGCAGCCGGCCCTCGCAGTCGAAGCGCGACCCGTGCAGCGGGCAGTCCCAGCTGCGCTCGGCGTCGTTCCACGCCAGGATCCCGCCCAGGTGCGGGCACACGGCGCTGACGCGGCGTACCGTGCCTCCGACGCGGGAGGTCGCGCTGGGGGTGCCGAGGTGGTCGTAGTGCACCTCGCCCTCGCCCTCGGCCGGAGTCCCGTCCCGACCGCCCGCGACCAGCGGCCGGATCCAGCCGCGTCCCATCTGGAGGCCGACGGAGGCGTTGACCAGCAGCGCGCCGGGGACGCCGGACAGGCGCGGGGTCGCCCAGGAGCGCAGCGCCTCGGCCCACTCGGTGTGGCCGCCGAGGATCCGGCTCGCGAGCGCGTGGGCGGCCGCGACCCCGTTGGTCATGCCCCACTTGGAGTAGCCGCCCGCGACCAGGAGGTCCTCCTGGCCCGGCACCAGCGGCCCGACGTACGGGAGCCCCGAGGCCGTGGCGTAGTCCTGGGCCGACCAGGTGTGGGTGGGCTCGGCCCCCGGCCAGTGCTGCCGGGTCCACGAGACGAGGTCGTCGACCAGGCGCCTCGGCGAGCGTTCCCTACCGGTCACGTGGCCGTTCCCGCCGACCAGCAGCAGGTCCTCTCCCGCCACCGGAGCGTCGCGGAGCGAGCGGCCGGGGCCGTCGGCGGACAGGTACATCGCGTCCAGGCCGTGGCCGGGGGCACGGAAGGCGACGGAGTACGAGCGCTGCGGGGTGGCCCGGGCGAAGAAGCCGCCGCGGTCGAGGATCGGCATGTTGGTGGCCAGCACCACCGTCCGCGCGGCGATCGTGCCCGACGACGTCGCCACGCGTCGTGGGTCCCGCCCCCGGACGTCGAGCACCCGCACCCCCTCGACGAGGCTGCCGCCGTGCTCGTGCAGGTCGTCGACGAAGCCGAGCAGCACCTCCATCGGGTCCACCTGGAACTGGTCGCGCAACGCCACGCCGCCGCGGGTGCTGACCGGGAGGTCCAGTCGGTCCAGCCACTCGGTGCCCAGCCCGAGGTCGGTGGCCGCCCGGTGCTCGGCGCGGGTCGAGCTGACCCCGGCGTCCCCGACGGCGTAGGTGACGGCCGTGCGGGCCTGGGTGGCCACCCCGTGGTCCTGGCACCACCGACGCAGCCACGCCTGGGCCTCGCGGTTGGCGGTCAGGTAGTCCGATACCACGCTGTCGGGGTGACGTCGCCGCAGCGTCGAGAGCATGCTGTCCTGCAGCAGGCTCACCTTCGCCGTGCTGCGGCCGGTGGTCACCGCGCCGACGTACCGGGCCTCCAGCACCAGCACCGACTGCCCCGCCCGCGCCAGGAGGGAGGCGGTGACCAGCCCGGTGAGGCCCGCTCCGACGACCACCACGTCCCACGGTCCCTCGTCGAGGTCCTGGGCGCGGGGCTTGCGGGGGTGGTGGTCCATCCACAACGGCCTGGTATCCATGCGGGTGGGGTACCCAATCGGCCGGGGGCCATGTTCGGACCACGCCCGGGTGGGTACGAAGGGGAGCATGGTTCGCAACAAGCGCAAGGTCGAGGCCACCCCGGACGCGGTCTGGAAGGTCCTCAGCGACGGTTGGCTCTACCCGCTGTGGGTGGTGGGCGCGTCCCGGATGAGGCAGGTCGAGGACGACTGGCCGAAGCCGGGCTCCCGGATCCACCACTCGGTCGGGGTCTGGCCCGGACTGATCGACGACTCCACCCAGGTGATCGACGCCGCCGAGGGGCGGTGGATCACGCTGCAGGCCCGGGCCTGGCCGTTCGGCGAGGCCGGGGTCACCGTGCGGGTGGAGCCGCTGCCCGACGGGTGCTCGGAGGTCTCGATCGAGGAGGACGCCTCCGCCGGTCCGGCTCGCTTCATCCCGCAGCCGCTCCTCGAGCCCGGGCTGAAGTGGCGCAACAGCGAGACCCTGCGTCGGCTGGCCTACCTGGCCGAGCGGCGGACATGAGCCGCCCGCGCGTCGCCCTCGTCACCGGGGCCTCCTCCGGCATCGGCCTGGCCACGGTACGCCGCCTCGCCCGCCGCGGTGACCACGTCGTCCTGCTGGCGCGCGACGAGGACGCGCTGCGTCGGACCGCTGCCGAGTGCGAGGCGCTGGGTGCTGCGTCCACCCTGGTGCTGCCGACCGACATCTCCCACGACGACGAGGTGGCCGCAGCGGTCGCAGCGGTGCTGGAACGGCACGAACGCCTCGACGACGTGGTCAGCAACGCCGGGGTGGTGGCCTACGGCCGTGTGGAGGAGATGCCCGCCGAGGTGTTCGACGGCGTCCTGGCCACCAACCTGCACGGAGCAGCGAACCTCGCCCGCCACGTCGTACCGGTGCTGCGGCGCCAGCAGCAGGGCCACCTGGTCATCGTCGGGTCGGTGATCGGCCACGTCGCCACCCCGGGCATGACGGCCTACGCGGTCAGCAAGTGGGGGCTGCGGAGCCTGGCCCGCCAGCTGCAGCTGGAGAACCGGGACCTGGGCCGGGTCCGCATCGGCTACGTCGCCCCCGGCGGCGTGGACACCCCCATCTACCGGCAGGCGGCCCACTACGACGAGACCGAGGGGCGGCCCCTGGCGCCGGCGGTCTCGGCCGAGGACGTGGCCGACCGGATCATGGACCACCTGGCCGACAAGCCCTTCGTGCGCAGCCAGGTGGGGATCCCCAACGACGCGGCCCGGGTCCTGTTCACCGCCCTCCCACGGACCTTCGACGCGGTGATCGGGCCGTTGGCGGACCTGCTCGCGCACGACCTCACCAGCCCCGCCCGCCGGCGCTCGGGCAACGTGCTCCGGTCCCAGCCGCGACACCACGCCACCAGCGGGGACTCCGGGCACGGGTTGCCCGCCCTGGCCCGCAACCTGATCAGCTACACGACCCGTCGGAAGGAGGAGGAAGAGGAGTGAGCAGTCCCGACGCGATCGTCGTCGGCGCCGGCCCCAACGGGTTGGTCGCAGCCAACCGGCTGGTGGACGAGGGATGGTCGGTGCTGCTGCTCGAGGGCCAGCCGACCCTGGGCGGCGCGGTGCGCAGCGACGAGGAGGTGCGCGCAGGCTTCGTGCACGACACCTTCAGCTCCTTCTACCCGATGGCGGCCGCCTCGCCCGTGCTCGCCTCCCTCGACCTGGAGCGGCACGGGCTGGTCTGGCGCCACGCCCCGGCGGTGCTCGGGCACGCGTTCGACGACGGGTGGGGGCTGCTGCACCGGGACCGCGAGGCCACCGCCCGCGGGCTCGAGGAGGACGCGCCCGGTGACGGCGAGGCCTGGCTGGCCCTGTGCGAGCAGTGGGACCGCATCGGGGAGCACCTCGTCGGTGCCGTGCTGAGCCCCTTCCCGCCCGTCCGGCACGGCGCCGGTGCGCTCCTCAGGCTCCGTCAGGTCGGCGGCCTCGAGTTCGTCCGGACCCTGCTGATGCCGGCCGGCGACGTGGGGCGCGCCCTGTTCCGGGGGCGCGCGGCACGGGCCCTGGTCGCCGGAAACGCCGGGCACGCCGACATCCCCCTGGAGGCCCCGGGATCCGGCCTGATGGGAGTGCTGCTGTCGATGCTCGCGCAGACGGTCGGCTACCCGGTGCCCGAGGGCGGTGCCGGGCGGCTGAGCGAGGCACTCGCGCGCCGGTTCACCTCCCTGGGGGGCGAGGTCCGCTGCTCGGCCGAGGTCACGCGGATCGACGTCGATCGCGGCCGGGCGACCGGCGTACGCCTCGCGGACGGGGAGCGCATCGCCGCCCGGCGCGCCGTCGTCGCCACCGTCGTCGCGCCGCACCTGTACGGCGGCCTGGTGGCGCCGGAGCACGTCCCACCCACGGCGGCCCGGGGGATGCAGCGGTTCTCCTTCGACCCGGGGACCGTCAAGGTGGACTGGGCCCTGGACGGCCCGGTGCCGTGGCGGGTGCCTCCGGAGGTGGCTCCGGGCACCGTCCACGCCTCGGGCCCCGTCGGGGAGATGGCAGGAGCCCTGGCCCAGGTCCAGGCCAGAGCGGTCCCGTCGGAGCCGTTCCTCCTCGCGGGACAGATGACCACCACGGACCCGACCCGGTCACCGCAGGGCACCGAGTCGATGTGGGCCTACACCCACGTGCCGCAGCACGCCGAGCGGGACGCCGGCGACGGGAGCATCCGCGGGGTGTGGGACCGCGACGACTGCGAGCGGTTCGCCGACCGGGTGCAGCGGCGCATGGAGCGCCTGGCCCCGGGCTTCGGGGACCGCGTGGTGGCCCGACGGGTGCTCGGGCCCCGCGAGCTCGAGTCGCGGGACGCCAACCTGGTGGGGGGCGCGATCAACGGGGGCACCTCCCAGCTCCACCAGCAGCTGGTCTTCCGGCCCACGACCCGCAACCTCGGGCGGGCCGAGACCGGGATCGCCGGGCTCTACCTGGGTGGCGCCTCCGCGCATCCCGGCGGCGCGGTCCACGGGGCGCCCGGCATGAACGCCGCGCGGGCCGCGCTCGCCCACGACCGGGTACGCCGGCTGCGACCGTGGGGGAGGCGCGCATGATCGAGTTCGGGCCCCTCCAGATCGAGTACGACGACCGGGTGCTCCAGCCGCGTCCGTGGACCGCGCGGCAGTCGGAGTGGGCCGCCGAGCTGATCGCCCGGGCACCCGACGGCCCGGTCCTGGAGCTGTGTGCCGGGGCCGGCCACATCGGCCTGCTCGCGGTCACCCGGCAACCCCGGCCCCTGGTGTGCGTCGACGCCGACCCGGTGGCCTGCGGGTTCGCCCGCGCCAACGCGGCACGGGCCGGGCTGGGCGACCGGGTGGAGGTCCGGCAGGGGGACCTGGAGGCGGTGCTGGACACCGACGAGCGGTTCGCCGTGGTCATCGCGGACCCGCCGTGGGTCCCGTCGTCGGAGGCCGGTCGCTTCCCCGAGGACCCGCTCACCGCGATCGACGGAGGTGTCGACGGGATGGGGCCGGCGCGCGCCTGCGTGCGAGTCATCGACCGGCACCTGGCGCCGGGTGGCGCGGCCGTGCTCCAGCTGGGCACCGAGGAGCAGGCCGCGGTGATCGCGGGCGAGCTCCCCGAGGGGCTGGCGGCCGCCGAGGTGAGGGCGTGGCCCGGGGAGGGGACACTGGTCCTCCTCGAGCGCGCCCCGGTTGGCCACGTGGACGGGGTGGTGCCACAGTGACGCCCATGCCCGACCTGACGTCCTTCATCGCTGGCCTGCCCAAGGCGGAGCTGCACGTGCACCACATCGGCTCCGCGTCGCCACGGATCGTCTCCGAGCTCGCGGACCGGCACCCCGGCACCGTGCCCAGCGACCCCGACGAGCTGGCGAGGTACTTCGCCTTCCGGGACTTCGAGCACTTCATCGAGGTCTACCTCTCCGTGGTCGACCTCGTGCGCACCCCGGAGGACGTGCGGTGGCTGACCTACGAGATCGGGCGGGAGATGGTCCAGGGCCAGAACCTGCGCTACGCCGAGCTCACCTGCACGCCGTACACCTCGGTGCGGGCCGGCGTCCCGATCGAGGCCTACACCGAGGCGCTGGAGGACGCGCGCGTGGCCGCGGAGCGGGACTTCGGGGTGGTGCTGCGCTGGATCTACGACATCCCGGGGGAGTTCGGTCTCCCGGCGGCGGAGGCGACCCTGGAGTACGCCCTGGAGCACCGGACCGACGCCCTGGTGGGCTTCGGCCTGGGCGGCCCCGAGGTCGGCGTACCGAGGCCGCAGTTCCAGCCCTACTTCGACGCGGCCCGGGCAGCCGGGTTGCGGTCGGTCCCGCACGCGGGGGAGACGACCGGGCCGCAGACGGTGTGGGACGCCCTGCGCCTGCTGGGGGCCGAACGGATCGGACACGGGACCTCTGCCGTCCAGGACCCCGATCTCCTGGCATACCTGGCCGAGGAGGGGATCGCCCTGGAGGTGTGCCCCACCTCCAACATCGCGACCAAGGCGGTGGCGAGGCTGGAGGAGCACCCGCTGCGGGAGTTCGTGGCAGCCGGAGTGCCGGTGACGACCAACTCCGACGACCCGCCGATGTTCGGCACCACCCTCAACCACGAGTACGAGATCGCTGCGGACCTGCTCGACCTCGACGAGGACAAGGTCGCCGACCTCGCGCTCGCTGCGGTCCAGCACTCCTTCGCCCCCGAGGAGCTGAAGGAGCGGTTGCGCTCCGAGATCCGGGAGTACGTCGCCGGGCCCTGACCCTGCGGCCGGGGCCCGGCGGCGTACCGCTGCTCAGGCCTGGGTGCGCTTGGCCTTGCGGGAGAGCAGGCCGTCGAGGACCAGGGTGAGGCCCGCGCCGAGGAGCCAGATGTCCTTGGCGATGGCGGTGCCCTCCTGGGTGGGCTTCACCGAGCCGGGCTCGGTCATCCCGGGGGTGTTGAGGTACATCTTCACCAGGCCGCCGCCGAAGCCGGTCAGCGCAGCGCCGGCGACCGTGGAGGGCACGAACGGGGCGATCAGCGCAGCACCCAGGGCGATCTCGCCGGTGGACAGGGCCTTGGCGAACCGCTGCGGGGGCATCTGGCCGAGCTGGGGGAAGGCGTTGGTGGCCATGGACTGCATCCCGGCCGCGGCCTCCTCCGGGACACCACGCTTGCCGAGCCCGGAGTTCAGGACGAAGGCGCCGGTGGCCAGGCGGAGCGGGAGATGGCTGAGCTTCATGGTTCCTCCTCGGGTGAATCTTCAAGTACGGCGTCCTCGACCGTACCCAGTGACTGGGATCCGGAACCGTCGGCCTCTGTCGGCGCGGGAAGGCTGAAGCGCCCCCGCCAGGACTCGAACCTGGGACCCGCGGATTAGAAGGCCGCTGCTCTGTCCAGCTGAGCTACGGGGGCGGGGGGCCGCGTCTCGCGCCGGAACAACCGTCGGAACGACCACGGATCTTCTGGTGCCATGTCGGCGGCCCCGCCGCGTCAGTGTAGAGGCGGCTCGGGCCACAGCTGCTGGCGGTCGCCACGCTTGTCACGGACTTCTTG
>CAZRKV010000012.1:0-22814 GCA_964600305.1 uncultured Nocardioides sp.
CTGCCTTCAGCTCCTGCATCAGCCACGGCATCGTGCTGGGCTCCGACGGCCAGAAGATGTCGAAGTCCCTGCGCAACTACCCCGACGTGACCGAGGTCTTCGACCGCGACGGTGCCGACGCGATGCGCTGGTTCCTCATGGCCAGCCCGATCCTGCGCGGGGGCAACCTGATCGTCACCGAGCAGGGCATCCGGGACGGGGTGCGACAGGTGATGATCCCGCTGTGGAACTGCTGGTACTTCTTCGGGCTCTACGCCAACGCGGCGCAGGACGGTGCCGGCTACACCGCGCGGTGGCGCACCGACTCCGCGCACCCGATGGACCGCTACATCCTCGCCAAGCTGCGCGACTACGTCGACGAGATGACGACCCGGATGGACGAGTACGCCATCGCCGACGCGTGCGAGAGCACTCGCACCTTCATCGACGTGCTCAGCAACTGGTACATCCGTCGGTCCCGGGAACGGTTCTGGGACACCGGGGAGGGGACCGACGCGACCGACGCCTTCGACACCCTCCACACCGTCCTCGAGGTGGTCACCCGCACGATGGCCCCGCTGCTGCCCCTGACCACGGAGGAGATCTGGCGGGGGTTGACGGGCGGTCGGTCGGTGCACCTGGCCGACTGGCCGTCGGTGGAGGACCTCCCCGCCGACCCGGGCCTGGTGGACGCCATGGACCAGGTGCGGGCGGTCTGCTCGACGACCTCGGCGCTGCGCAAGGGCGCCGGCCTGCGCAACCGGTTGCCGCTGGCCGGGCTCACCGTGGTGGCCCCCGACCCCGACGCCCTGGCCGGCTTCACCGCGATCGTGGCCGAGGAGGTCAACGTCAAGGCGGTGCGGCTGCTGGACACCGACTCACCCGAGGCGGCGGCGTACGGCGTGGAACAGCGGCTGACGGTCAACGCGCGGGCCGCCGGACCACGGCTGGGCAAGGACGTCCAGCGGGCCATCAAGGGGGCGAAGTCCGGCGACTGGTCGGCGGACGAGGGTGGCACCGTGGTCGCGGGCGGCGTCGAGCTCCTCGAGGGGGAGTACACGCTGGAGACCGTCGCCGGGGACGACTCCGGGGAGGCTGCGACCGGGGTGCTGCCCGGGGGCGGGTTCGTGGTCCTCGACACCCGGGTGACGCCGGAGCTGGCCGAGGAGGGGCTGGCGCGCGACCTGGTCCGGGCCGTGCAGCAGGCCCGTCGCGAGGCCGGCCTCGACGTGTCGGACCGGATCTCGCTGAGGCTCGCCGGGCCCGAGGACGTGCAGTCCGCTGCCCGTGCTCACGAGGAGCTGATCCGGGGGGAGACGCTGGCCACGTCGATGGAGGTGGTGGTCGCCGACGAGCTCGGGGTCGAGGTCACGGCGGTCTGAGCCGCAGCCCGGCCGGCGCGGCGGGTGCCCACAGCCACCAGCAGGAGGCCCAGTCCGAGCGCCAGGCCGTGGGCGACGCGCATCCCTGGTGGGGCGAAGAACTGCGGCAGGTACGTCGCCAGGGCGACCCCGGCGACGAGGGCGCCGGCGCGCGCCCTGCCTCCCGCGCGCCACGACCCGTGGGCGAGGCGGCCGCCGACCAGGGCGAGCGCCAGGAGGCCGAGTCCGAAGGTGGTCACCGCGACGGGTTGGTAGCGGAACGAGTCGGCGATGGCCAGGAGCCCCGGCTGGTCCAGGCTGGTCGCGTGCCGCCCCACGGCGTGGAGGCCGTAGGTCTCGGCGCCGTAGTAGGGGAGCAGCAGGGCGACGGCGACCCACGCGCGGGTCTCCGCCTCGCGGACGGGCCGCCCCGACCACGGCCAGGAGGGCCGGGCCGCGGCGGAGCGCAGCGCGAGGGCCAGCGCGACGAAGCCGACCATGCCCAGGACGTGGGCGGCCAGCCAGGCCGCGGACCCGAGCTGGAGGGCGCCCTCGGTGCCCGCCTCGGGGCCCCAGGGCCGAAGGGCCGGGTAGGCGGCGAAGGCCAGCCCGGCGGTGCCGAACCAGAGGCGGGTGGGCGCGGTGCGTGGCTCGTCCATGTGATCTCTCCAAATGTGAGCGGTGCTCTCTGTGATGAGTGAACACCCCCGTCGAGGAAATGGCAAGAGCGGTGCTCACTTGAATGACTGCTGCTCGCGCGCGTGACAGGGTGGCGGCATGACGAGGGGACCGACCACCGGACCGACACCGCGCCAGCTCGCCCGCGCCGAGAACATCCGTCGGATCAAGGAGCTGGCGCTCGCACAGCTCGCCGAGTCCGGGGCCACCGAGCTCTCGCTGCGTGCCATCGCCCGGGAGCTCAACATCGTCTCCAGTGCGATCTACCGCTACTACCCGAGCCGCGACGACCTGATCACCGACCTGATCGTGGAGGCCTACGAGGACCTGGCCGCCCACCTCGAGGAGGCGGGGCGGCCCGACCGGCGCGGAGCCCGCCGCCGCTGGCTCGAGACCTGCGCCGCCCTGCGGGCGTGGGCCCGGGCGCAGCCACACCGCTTCGCACTCGTCTACGGGTCGGCGATCCCCGGCTACCGCGCCCCCTCGGCCACGATCGGGTCGGCGGCCCGGGTGGTGCGTGCCTTCGCCGCGCCGGTCGTCGCCGGGCGCCCGACACCCCGGGTGCACCGCCCGCGCCGACCGCTCACGGGGCAGCTGGAGGCCACGGCCGAGGCGTTGGACCTGGACGTGCCACCCGAGCTGATGCTGGCCCTCGTGGCGCGGTTCTCCGAGGTCGTCGGGCTGCTGACCCTCGAGCTCAACGGCCACTTCGTCGGTGGCCTCGAGCCCGCCGACGCGCTCTTCGCGACCCTGGCCGACGAGGCCGCCGACGCCCTGGGCCTCTAGGTCGGCGGAATGATTGGATGAGGGCCATGTCCACGTCCCCCGGGCTCGACCTGAGCGCCGACGTCGTCGAGCTCACCGCCCGGCTGGTCGACATCGAGTCGGTCAGCCACCACGAGGAGGAGATCGCCGACGCCGTCGAGGCCGCGCTCGGAGGTCACCCCCACCTGGCGGTGACCCGCCATCGCAACACCGTCGTCGCCCGCACCGACCTCGGGCGCGCCGAACGCGTCGTCATCGCGGGCCACCTCGACACCGTCCCGGTCAACGGCAACCTGCCCTCGCGGCTGGCCGACGGCGTGCTGCACGGCCTCGGCAGCTGCGACATGAAGGGTGGGGTCGCGATCGCGCTGCACCTGGCAGCGACGCTGCGCGAACCCACCCGGGACCTCACCTTCGTCCTCTACGAGGCCGAGGAGGTGGAGGAGGTCCACAACGGGCTGCGGATGCTGGCCGAGGAGGCGCCGGAGCTGCTCCAGGCCGATTTCGCGATCCTCATGGAGCCCTCCAACGCCGTGGTCGAGGCGGGGTGCCAGGGCACCATCCGCGTCGAGGTGAGGACGACGGGGGAGCGCGCCCACTCCGCGCGCAGCTGGATGGGCCGCAACGCCATCCATGCTGCCCGACCCGTGCTGCAGCTGCTCGAGGAGTTCGAGCCGCGCCGCCCGGTGCTGGACGGGCTGGAGTACCGCGAGGGGCTCAACGCGGTGCGCATCGAGGGCGGGGTGGCCGGCAACGTGGTGCCCGACGAGTGCGTGGTGACGGTCAACTACCGGTTCGCGCCCGACCGGAGCGTGGAGGAGGCCGAGGAGCTGCTCCGCCGGCTCTTCGACGGCTACGAGGTCCGGGTCACCGATGCCGTCCCCGGCGCCCTGCCCGGCCTGACCGTGCCGGCGGCCGCGGCCTTCCTGGAGGCCGTGGGCGGCGAGGCCAACCCCAAGTTCGGGTGGACCGACGTCTCCCGCTTCTCCGCCCTCGGGGTGCCCGCGGTCAACTTCGGCCCCGGGGACCCGCTCTACGCCCACAAGCAGGACGAGCACGTGCGGACCTCGGAGATCGTGCGCTGTGAGCAACAGCTGCGCGCCTGGTTGGAGGCCCGATGAGCCCGGGGATGGCGCCGATCGAGGACGACCCCGCCGAGCGGCGCGCGGGGCGGGTGACCCGCCGCCGGGGTCGGATCGGGCAGGGGACCACCGACCAGCACCTGCTGGACTCCCGGGGGCCCACGGACTGGGTGCACACCGACCCGTGGCGCGTGCTGCGGATCCAGTCCGAGTTCGTGGAGGGCTTCGGAACGCTGTCGGAGCTGGGGAGCGCGGTGACGGTCTTCGGGTCGGCGCGCACCGACACCCAGGACCTGCAGTACCGCACCGCCGAGGAGCTCGGCCGCGCCCTGGCCGCCGAGGGGTTCGCCGTGATCACCGGGGGCGGGCCTGGGATGATGGAGGCCGCCAACAAGGGCGCCTCCGAGGCGGGCGGGACCAGCGTGGGGCTCGGGATCGAGCTGCCGTTCGAGGCCGGCCTGAACCCCTGGGTCGACGTCGGCATCGACTTCCGCTACTTCTTCGTCCGCAAGGCCATGTTCGTCAAGTACGCCCAGGGCTTCGTCGTGCTCCCGGGGGGCTTCGGCACCTTCGACGAGCTCTTCGAGGCGCTCACGCTGGTGCAGACGGGCAAGGTGACCGAGTTCCCGATCGTGCTGCTGGGCACGTCGTACTGGGGCGGGCTCGTCGACTGGCTGCGGGACTCGGTGCTCGGCACCGGCAAGATCTCCCCGGCCGACCTGGACATGCTCGTGGTCACCGACGACGTGGACGAGGCGGTGGCGACCATGGTCCGGGCCCGCGCGGGGCACGACCCGACCGCCCAGCCCGTACCCGAGGAACCGGAGTGAGGCGATGACCTGGGTCCTCGCCGTCCTCGCCGTGCTGGTCCTGGGGGCCGTCGCCGTGGTCGCCGCGGGCCGGGGACGGCCGATGTCCGGGGCGTACGACGACCGGCCGGACGCCCGGGTGCCCGCGGACCGACCGTTGCGGGCCGAGGACCTGCGGCGCGTCCGGTTCTCACCGGCCCTGCGGGGATACCGCATGGTGGAGGTCGACGCCCTGCTCGACCGGCTGGCCCGCCAGCTCGAGCAGGAGGGCGGTGGCAGCGCACCGCCGGAGTAGGGCAGACTTCCAGCGTGTCGATCGAAGTCGCCGTCTACGTCCTCACCGCCCTGGCGGGGCTCGTGGTCGTCCTCACCCGGGTGCGGCTGGGCGGCGAGCGCGCAGCCGGCCGCCTGCAGATCGGGACCGGTCTCCTCGGTGTCCACACCGGTGCCGGGGCGCTGGCCATGCTGGTGTGGGTGCTCTTCCTGGTCTCCCCGGGGGACGTGGTCACCGGGGGCGAGGCGGTGGGCATCGTGGCCCTGGGCCTGTGGTGGGTGGTGGTGCTGGCCGGCCTGATGATCCTGGTCCGGTGGCTGCCCAGCCGCGGGCGGCACGCCTCCGGGGGCGCCACCGACAGCTGGAGCGAGGGTCCGGGGCTGTCGCTCCTGGCCCACCTCGGGATGCTGGTGGGCGTGCTGGTCTTCACGTGGGCCTACCTGACCTCCGTGGTGTGAGGCCGAGCGGTCAGCGACCCTCGAAGGTCGGCTGCCGCTTGGCGACGAACGCGTCCACCGCCGCCCGGTGGTCCTCGGTGGCGCCGGTGCGCTGCATCATCTGCGACTCCGTGGCCAGGGCGTCCTCGAGGCTCCTGCCGGCGGAGTGCGTGACGGACTGGCGGACCGCGCCGTACGCGACGGTCGGGCCGGCGGCCAGCCGGGTCGCGAGGTCCCCGGTGGTCCGGGCGAGCTCGTCGTCGGGGACGACCTGGGTGGCCAGGCCCAGGTCGAGCGACGTCGCCGCGTCGAGGGTGGAGGGGAAGTAGAGCAGCTCGATGGCCTTCGCACGCCCGACCAACCGTGGCAGCGTCCAGGAGGAACCGGTGTCGCAGGACAGCCCGATGCCGGTGAAGGCGAGGTTGTAGCCCGCCCGCTCGGACAGGATGCGCAGGTCGGCCGCGAACGCCAGGCTGGCGCCGGCCCCGGCGGCGATCCCGTTCACCGAGGCCACCACCGGCTTGGGCATCGAGACCAGCGTGGACACGATCGGGTTGTAGTGCTCGTCGACGGTCCGGAACAGCTCGTCGCTCGAGCCGCTCTGCAGCAGCTGCACGTGCTCCTTGAGGTCCTGCCCGACACAGAAGCCGCGCCCCGTGCCCGTGAGCACCACGCACCGCACCGCCGCGTCCTCGGCGACCTGCTCGACGATCTCGCGCAGCAGGACCTTGGTCTCGACGGTGAGGCTGTTCATCGAGTCGGGGCGGTTCAGGGTGATGGTGGCGACGCCCTCGGTGACGTCGAGCAGCACGGGTGCAGTCATGCGGGGGAGTCTAGGGCCGGATCGACAGGCACCGGTCGACGAACCGATCGGTACCCGGCTTCAGCCGGCGGGCCAGCTCGGTGAAGCGGTCCGCCGCCTCGCGGCCGGGCCAGTCCGCGGGCAGCAGCTCGTCGGGCAACCCGGGATCCCGGAACAGGAACTTGCGCCACTCGTGCACGAGCAGGAACCGCGCGGCGAAGTCGGCCTCGTCGGGGTCCCGGTGTCCGGTCGCGCCCGCAGCCACCGAGGCGTCCACCTGCTCCAGCCAGGCGGCGTACTGCGCACCGAGGGCGTCGAGGTCCCACGCCCGCACGGGCCGCTCCGGCGGGTCGAACGCGGTGACGACCGCCGTGCTCGCACGCGCGCCGGCCCGAGCGAGCACCCCCGGCAGCTCGGTGCGCTCCCAGGGGCTGACCCAGGTGCCGCTGGAGAGCTCGGCGTAGCCCAGCCACCGGAGCTGGGCACGGACCCGGTCCCGGGCAGGACGCGCCTCGACCCGGTCGAGGAGCACGAGGTGCCAGCGCCCGTCCCACTCCTCGCGCCGCAACCGGTAGATCCGCTCCGCAGCCGCGTCGATCCGGCGCACGGCCCGGGGCGTGGCGCGGTAGCCACGGCCGGCCGGCAGCGACTCCGGCACCAGCCAGCCCTGCGCCACCAGGCGGGAGATCGCGGTGCGCACGGCGGGCGCCTGGATCCCGAGCGGCTCGAGCAGGCGCACGACGGCCGCGACCGGTGCCGCGTCCCCGCGCGTGCGCAGGTGGTCGCCGTACAGGTCGAACAGGGCCGAGCGGGCGCGCATGCGTGGAGTGTGCCAGTCCGCCCGGAGGAGGGGGTGCCCTGTGGTGGCGGTCACCGCCATGGGGGATAATGGTGCTGCGAGCGTCGCCCTGCGACTGGGCTCGCAGCTCATACGGGGACCGGGGGGTCACCACCGGCCCGGAGAAGGTCGACAAGGAAGAGGTGTGCGGATGGCGGCGATGAAGCCGCGGACGGGCGACGGTCCGCTGGAGGTCACCAAGGAAGGGCGCGGCATCGTGATGCGCGTGCCGCTCGAGGGCGGTGGCCGCCTGGTGGTGGAGCTCAACGCCGAGGAGGCCGGCGCGCTCCACACCGCACTCGAGGGCGTCGTCGGCTGACCTGTGGCTGCTCCGACACCACCCCCCGCACCCACGCTTCCCGACCAGCCCCGCCCGCCGGAGGTCCGGCTGGGCGACGACACCGCGAGGGCCGACGTCCTCGCGCTGCCCGTGACCCCGGGGCCGGACGGTGGCGTCCCGCTCCTGGGCACCGAGGACACCACTGCCCTCGCGGCGCTCGCGGGCATCGACATCGACCCGCTCTCGCTGCTGGAACGACACGGCGCGACCGGGGCCGCCGGCGAGGTCGTCACCCATGCCCTCCCGGGCGAGGAACCGGACTGGCTGGTCCTGCTCGGCGTCGGTGACCAGACCCCGGCCGACCTGCGACGTGCCGGGGCAGCCCTGGCCCGCGCGACGACCGGCCGCGGCACCGTCCGGACGCACGCGGCCGCGTCCGGCCCCGCGGGCTCGGTCGAGGCGTTCGTGGTCGGACTCGTGCTGGGGTCCTTCGGGTTCCACTGGCGCTCCACCCCGCCCGAGCACCCACCGGTCCGCGAGGTCGTGCTGACAGGTGTGGACCATGCCGCCGACGAGCTCCGCACGGGTCTGGCCAAGGGCGGCGCGGGTTGGCGCTCGCGCCACCTCGCGACCGTGCCGGCCAACCTGAAGAACCCCGGCTGGCTGGCCGACCGCGCGGGGGAGATCGCGCAGCGCCACGACCTCGACCTGACCGTGTGGGACTCCGAGGCCCTCGCCGCGGACGGCTTCGGGGGGATCCTCGCGGTGGGCCGCGCCTCGGCCACGCCACCCCGCCTGATCCGACTGGACTACACCCCGCCGCGGGCCGGGCGTCGTACACCCCGGGTGGTGCTGGTCGGCAAGGGCATCACTTTCGACTCCGGCGGGCTCTCGATCAAGCCCGGCGAGTCCATGGCCACGATGAAGCGCGACATGACCGGGGGCGGGGTCGTCCTGGCCACCATGGCGGCGCTCGCCGACGTCGGCTGTCCCGTCCGGGTGACCGGGCTGGTCCCGGCGGCGGAGAACGCCGTGGGCGGGGAGGCGTTGCGCCCCGGCGACGTGGTGCGGCACTACGGCGGCCGCACCAGCGAGATCACCAACACCGACGCCGAGGGGCGCCTGGTGCTCGGTGACGCCCTGGCGTACGCCGTCGGGCTGGAGCCCGCGGTCGTGGTCGACGTCGCGACCCTGACCGGCGCGATGAAGGTGGCCCTCGGGCAGCGCATCGGGGGGTACTTCGCCAACCACGAGGGGCTCGCCTCCGTGTTCGCCGAGGCGGGGCGCACCTCCGGGGAGGAGCTCTGGCGGATGCCGCTGGAGGCGGCGTACGAGGAGCTGCTGTCCTCGCCGGTCGCCGACGCCGACAACGCGGCCGGGGGGCCGGGCGCGATCACCGCGGCGCTGTTCCTCCAGCACTTCGTCGCCGGGCTGCCGTGGGTGCACCTCGACGTGGCCTCGGCGGGTGACTCGCCGGACGAGCGCCACGAGTGGTCCAAGGGCCCGACCGGCTTCGGGACGCGGGTGCTGCTGGAGTGGCTGGGCGGCGCCGCGCCGCTCGCGGCGCTGGAGGTCCCCCGAACCGGGGATTGACAAGCCGGCCCGCTGGCAGCAGCGTGACCCTCGGGTCGAGCACTGCGCGCAGACCCAGCTGTCCTGGGGAGGGCCCATGTCGTTCGACCGCACTCGTACCCGGGGGGTGCCCGGCGTCCTCGTCGCGCTGCTGGCGTTGCTGCTCGCGGCGCCGGTGCTCGCCGCGCCCGCCGGAGCCGCCGACGGCGACCGGGCGCAGGGCCGCTCCGCGCCCGGCAAGCCGCTGACCGTGATGACGCGCAACGTCTACCTCGGTGCCGACATCTTCCGGCCGCTGCGCGCGGCCCAGGAGGCGCTCGCGGGCGGGGCCTCCCCGCAGGAGGCCATCCAGGCTATGGCCGTGGCGTCCCACGAGACCAGGCAGGTCGTCGACCAGACCGACTTCCGCGTGCGTTCCCGGTTGCTGGCCGGGGAGATCGCCGAGACCCGCCCGGACCTGGTCGGGCTGCAGGAGGTCGCACTCTGGCGGCAGGGCCCGCTGCAGATGGACCAGGTGGGCGTCCCGAACGCGACCGAGGTGGACTACGACTTCCTCGCGATCCTGCGCGAGGACCTCGCCGAGGCGGGCGCGCCGTACGACGTCGCCGTGGTCGGCCAGCGTGCCGACGTGGAGGCGCCGACGTTCGATGCAGCCATGGAGGACGCGCGCGACGTCCGGCTCACGATGCACGACGTGATCCTGGTGCGGCGAGGCACCAAGGTCGTCGACAGCGGCGACCAGCAGTTCGCCACCAACCTGCCGGTGGACCTGGCCGGCATCACCCTGGACTTCAGCCGGGGCTACCAGTGGGTCGACGTCCGGGTGGGGCCGCAGCGGGTCAGGTTCGTCAACACCCACCTCGAGGCCGCCAGCTCGGGCGTCGCGCTGGCGCAGGCCCAGGAGCTGGTCCAGGGCGCCGCGGTGCCCGACCGCACCACGATCGTGGCCTGCGACTGCAACTCCGACCCGCTCGACGACAGCACCAAGCCCGGTGACCCCACGCCGCACTCGGCGGCGTACGGGTTCCTGACCGGTCCGGCGGGCTTCACCGACCAGTGGCTGGAGTGGGCGCCGGCCGACCAGGGGTGGACGGCCGGACTGTCCGAGACCCTGGACGACCCGACCCCGGCCGGTCTCGACCACCGGATCGACCTCGTGCTCGCACGCACGCCGGACGGGCGACCGCTGGCGGTCGACCGTGGCGAGATCACCGGGGACGAGCTCTCCGACCGTGATCCCGGGACCGGCCTGTGGCCCTCCGACCACGCCGGGGTGGTGCTGCGCCTGCGCGGGCTGTGACCAGCGCGGGCAGTCCTGGGGCTCGGGTCAGTCCCCGGGCAGCCAGAGCTTGCGCGCCAGCAGCAGCCCGTCGCCGACCGGCAGCAGCACCGGCAACAGGTCTTCGGCCTCGGCGACGCGCTTGCCCAGGTCGCGGATCGCGACGGTCTCCTCGTCGCGCTGGGCCGGGTCGGCCACGCGATCGTGCCAGAGGGCGTTGTCGAAGGCCACGACCCCGCCGGGACGCAGCAGCCGCATGGCCTCGTCGAGGTAGGCGGAGTACTCCCGCTTGTCGCCGTCGGCGAAGACCAGGTCGTAGTGACCGTCGGTCAGGCGGGGGAGCACGTCGAGCGCGGCGCCGGAGATGGTGCGCGCGCGCTGGTTCGGGATGCCGGCCTCGGTGAAGGCCTGGCGGGCCAGCCGCTGGTGCTCGGCCTCCACGTCGACCGTGGTGAGGACGCCGTCGGGACGCATCCCCCGCAGCATCCACAGGCCGCTGATGCCGGTGCCGGTGCCGATCTCCACCACGGCGCGGGCGTCGAGCACGGAGGTCAGGAAGCGTAGTGCGGCCCCGGCACCGGACCCGATCGGTACGACGCCGACCTCGTCCGCCCGCGCACGGGCGGCGGCGAGGACGTCGTCCTCGGCGACGTACTCCTCGGCGTAGGTCCAGCTCGCGGGCTTGATCGGCGAGATGATGGGGTCCTCCTGGGTCCGGGCCGTCGGTGCGGCGGTCGACGGTTGCCGAGCCTATCGTGGATTCCGCGGAGTTCCGGGAATGCTGGGGTTCCTCACAGGCTTCTCTCAGGAGCAGTACCTAGGCTGGCGACGTGACCGGATCGGTGAGCAGGAGGCAGCACATGGAGCCGCAGGGCGGGGGGCCCGGCTGGGACGAGGTCGTGGCGCGGCACTCCGACCGGGTGTACCGGCTGGCGCACCGCCTGACCGGCAACCGGCACGACGCCGAGGACCTCACCCAGGAGGTCTTCGTCCGCGTCTTCCGGACGCTGCCGGACCAGACCCCCGACACGCTCGAGGGGTGGCTGCACCGGGTCACCACCAACCTCTTCCTCGACCAGGCGCGCCGACGCCGGCGAATCCGCTTCGACGCGCTCTCGGAGGAACGAGCCGTCCGGTGGCGCTCCACGGAGCCCTCCCCGGCCGAGGCCTACTCCGACCGCACCTTCGACGACGACGTCGAGCAGGCGCTGGCCACGCTGCCGCCGACGTTCCGGGCGGCCGTGGTGCTGTGCGACGTGGAGGGCCTGGACTACGAGGAGGTCGCCACCATCCTCGACGCGAAGCTGGGCACCGTCCGGTCCCGCATCCACCGCGGTCGGGTGATGTTGCGCCAGGCGCTGGCCCATCGGGCACCCACCCGGGGACGGAGCCGGTACGCCGGGCCGGTCGACGAGCCGGCCGCGGTGGTGGGCGGCCGAGGGAGCGGTCGGTGATCGGCCACCTCGGGGCGCGGGTGACCGCGCTCCTCGACGGCCGGCTGGACCCGGCGGAGGAGGAGCGCGCCTGGCAGCACGTGCTCTCCTGCGCCCACTGCCGCGACCAGGTCGAGCGCGAGGGGTGGGTCAAGACCCGGTTGACCACGCTGGGGCTGACCGGGACCGACGATGCCCCACCCGGGCTGCGGGAGAGCCTCCGGCAGGTGCTCCACGACGGCCCCGCGTGGGCCCCCGTCGACGGCCCCCACCCCGGGAGGAGCCCGGGGCGGAACCCCGGCAGGGGCCTGGGCCTGGTGGCCGTGGGTGGGGCGACGCTGGGGGCTGCGATCCTCGGGGTGCTGGCCGTGGCGACGACGCCCGCCGAGGCACCGGTCCAGGACCGGCGCCTGCCGGCCACCGACCTGGCCCGCCAGGTCGAGCTCCCCGGGCCCCGGGCCCCGGCGCCGCGACCAGCCACGGACCCCGACCCGGCCCTGCCGCTCCCGACCCGATGACCACCCCCGACGAGACGACGAGCCGACCATGAGCAACCACGAGCACGACCCGACCCCCGACGACCAGCGGACCGGGTCCGCGTCGGCCCCGCCCCCCGGCGGCGGGCCCGCCCCCTCACCGTCGGGGTACGACGACCGGTACGACGACCGGTATGACGATCGGGCCACCCGCGAGCAGCCGGCCCAGACCTGGGGACCGGCCGCGGCCTACGCGCCGCCAGCGTTCCCGGGCACCGGCCCGCAGCCGACACGCAACCAGCGCCCCCGCGTGCCCGCCTGGATCTGGCCGGTCGTGGCCGTCCTGGCCCTCGTCGTGGGCCTGATCGGCGGACTGGTCGGATCGGTGGCGCTCGACACCTGGCAGGACCGCAACACCGAGGCCGGTCGGGTCAGTGACGGCCTGGACGGTGTCGACACCGTCTCCGAGCCGCCGCTGGACCCCGAGGACGGCTCGGTCGCGGCCGTGGCGCAGGAGCTGCTCCCCAGCACCGTCCAGATCGTCAGCGCCGGTGGTGAACAGGGCGAGGGCGCGCAAGGTGGTGCCACCGGGTCCGGGTTCGTCCTGGACGCCCAGGGGCACATCGTGACCAACAACCACGTGGTGGCCGGCGCCGCCCAGGGCGGTGGGATCGAGATCGTCACCCACCGTGGGCGCCGCTACGAGGCGAGCGTGGTCGGCCGCAGCGCCGTCTACGACCTCGCTGTGCTCAACGTCGAGGGCGGCGCCGACGAGCTCGAGCCGGCTTCGCTGGGCAGCTCCGAGGACCTGGCGGTCGGCCAGGGCGTGGTCGCGATCGGCTCCCCGCTGGGCCTCAGCTCCACCGTCACCTCGGGCATCGTGAGCGCCCTGGACCGCCCGGTCACCACAGGTGGCCAGGACCAGTCCTCCTTCATCAACGCCGTGCAGACCGACGCCGCCATCAACCCGGGCAACTCCGGCGGGCCCCTGGTCGACCTGCAGGGGCAGGTCGTGGGCGTGAACTCGGCGATCGCGACCACCGGCGGTGGCCTGGGCGGCGGTCAGGGCAACATCGGGGTCGGGTTCGCGATCCCGGTCGAGCAGGTGAAGGTGACCGCCGACCAGATCCTGCGCGAGGGTGAGGCCTACTACCCGGTGATCGGCGCCGAGGTGCGCACCGGTGGCCAGCAGGAGGAGGTGGGAGCCCCGATCATGAACGTGATGCCCGGGACGCCCGCCGAGGACGCCGGCCTCGAGGAGGGGGACCTGGTCACCCACGTCGGGGACAAGCGGATCACCGACGGCATCGGCCTGATCGTGGCGATCCGCACCTACCAGCCCGGCGACACCGTGGAGTTCACCCTCCAGCGCGACAGCGAGGAGCAGCAGATCGAGATCACCCTCGACGGCGAGGTGGGCTGACCACGTCCGCGACGGGCCCTCCTCAGTCCTCGGCCTCGACGAAGGGGTGGTTGGAGACGAACTCGCGGGCCTCGGCGTACATGCGCTGGATGTAGTTCTCCAGCTCGGAGGACTCCACCCGCCACTGGCCACGACCGCCGATCTTGATGGCGGGCAGGTCCCCCCGCCGCACCAGGGCGTAGACCTGCGCCGTGGACGTGTTCAGCACCTCGGCCACGTCGGCGAGGGTGAGGAACCGTGGAGTGCCTGCCATGGGTCCAACTCTGCCACCTGCGTCCGGGTCGGGCCCGGGCGCCGCTCCGTCACCTGTGGACGGCGGGATGCCTGCCGCCGGGTGGGACGGCACAATGTCGCGGGTGAGGAATCTCGGGACTCAGCAGCTCCACCACGCCACCCGGGCCGGGCGACCCGGGTGGCGCGACCCCCGACTGTGGATCGGGGTCGCCGTCGTCGTCGCCTCCGTCGCCGCCGGGGTCCGTGTCGTGGGCTCGGCCGAGGACACCGTGGCGGTCTGGGCCCTGGCAGAGGACGTGGGGGCCGGTGAGACGCTGACCCCGGAGGACCTCGTCGCCCGGCAGGTGGACCTCGGCGACGCCCGGACCCTCGACCGCTACCTGCCCGCGGTCGAGGACCTGCCGGACGACCGACCGACCCTGCTGCGGACCCTGGGGGCCGGTGAGCTCCTGCCCCGGGCCGCCCTCGGAGGTGCGGGCGACGCGGTGCACCGGGTGCCGGTCTGGGCACCCGCCGAGGCGGTCCCTCCCGGGCTCGGGCCGGGAGCCGTCGTCGACGTGTGGGCGGCCGGCGGAGCCGACCGGCCGGCCCAGCGCCTGCTCGACGACGTGGTCGTGCTCGAGGTGCCGGAGGCCACCGGGACCCTCGGCCCCCAGGGCAGCCGGCAGGTCGTCCTGGGGGTCCCCGCGGAGGCCGACGGGGCGCTGGCGCCCACCATCTCCGCCGCCGTCGACGGTGGTGTCGTGATCACCGGGCAGGGCTGAGCCGTGATCTGCGTGCTGCTGGTGGCCGCCGGCGCCGCCTGGGAGTCCACCGCGTTGAGTCTCCTCGGGGACGAGGACGGCGTGGTCGTGCTCAAGCGGTGCGTGGACGTCGACGACCTGCTCGCGTCGGCCTCCACCGGGCAGGCCGACGTGGCCGTGGTGGCCCTCGACGCCCCGGGCCTGGACACGGCGGCGATCGACCACCTGCACCGCCACCAGGTCCACCCGGTGGCCGTGGCGCCCGCGGGGACGGACGCCGCCCTGGACACGGCGAGGGACCGGGCCCGGCGGATCGGGTTGAGCCACCTGGTGCCCGACCCGGGGCTGGAGGGGCTCGTCGACGCGGTGCGCAGCGACGAGGGGGCGCCCGCCCCGCGGACCTCGCCCCCGGCCACCGACGAGGCAGGTCCCGGCGAGGTCGTCCCCCCGGCCGACGCGGTCGTCGGCGGCACGATGGAGGACCGGGGCAGGGTCGTGGCCGTCTGGGGGCCCGCGGGGGCTCCGGGACGCACCACGGTGGCGGCCGGCCTCGCGGCCGAGCTCGCCACCCGCGACCTCCGCACCGTCCTGGTCGACGCGGATCCGCACGCCGCCGTGGCCCAGCACCTCGGCATCCTCGACGAGACCTCCGGGATCCTGGCCGCGGCACGGCAGGTGTCCTCCGGTGGAGACCTGGCCGCGGGGCTCGACCGCGTCCAGCGTGCGCTCGACGAGCGGCTGACGGTGATCACCGGCCTCCCGCGCCCCGACCGCTGGCTCGAGGTGCGGCGCGGAGTGCTGGAACAGCTGCTCGACCTGGCCCGGACCCGGGGGCAGGTCGTGGTCGACACCGGCACCGGCCTCGAGGAGGACCCCGGGACGGAGCTCGGGGTGCGGCCCTCCCGCGCCACGATGACCCTCGAGGTCCTCGGATCCGCCGACGAGGTGGTGGTCGTGGGATCAGCCGACCCCGTGGGCCTGTCCCGGTTGGCGCGGGGGCTGGTCGAGCTGCGCGAGCTCGAGCTGGCGGTGCCGGTCCGCGTGGTCGTCAACCGGATGCGCCGGAGCCTGGGCTGGGCCGAGCGTGACATCGCCGGGATGGTCGAGGGCTTCACCCGCACCGTGGGCCTGCACTTCCTGCCCGAGGACCGCGCGGGCGCGGACCGGGCGCTGGTGGCCGGCCGGTCGCTGGTGGAGTCGGGGGACTCCGACCTGCGCCGCTCCCTCGAGGACCTGGTGGACGCCCTGGCCCCCGGCACGGTCGCCGCCCGGCGCCGCACCGGCCGGCTCGGGCGACTCAGCCGGCGAAGAGGAGGAACAAGCCGCCGGCGGTGAAGGCCACCATGGCGAACAACATCGGCAGCTGGCCGGTGATCTGGTGCCGGCGGGGGAGCAGGCGGACGGCTCGCTCGTGGGCCGCCACCACCGCCACCACGTGACCGACCACCACGCCCAGGACCTTGACGATCGCCACGCCCGTCGGGTGGTCGGAGAGCCAGTAGCTCACCGACCAGTCGGCGGTCCCCAGCAGGTCCGCGCCGGTGCTGAGGGGGTCGCTCATCTGGATGAGGGTCTGCTGCCCGACCTGGGTGAAGTAGACCAGGTAGTGGGCGACCATGTAGCCCACGATGATCGGCACCAGCGAGTGGGCGAACTGGTCGGGCAGGGCACGCCGGCGCTGCCCCGGCCCGACACCGGTGGCCGCCGCGGCGCTCGCGAAGATCGCGCCCGCGAGCAGGCAGAAGCCCAGCAGGGCCAGGTTGTCCAGCAGGACCGTGCTGGTCCCTGACTCCTGGGTGAAGACGATCCAGGGGCTCGAGGCCTGGAAGGAGTCGAAGGCGGTGCTGCCGAAGAGCACCGCCCCGACCGCCAGCAGGCCGGGTGCCGCCGGGACCGTGTCCAGGTTCGCCGTCGGGCTCCGCACCACCAGCCGGTCGTCGCGCCGGCCCCAGGGCGAGAGCTTCCCCACGAGCGTGGAGTAGACCTCGAACGGGTCCCCCCGCTCGAACCAGCGGTTGCCGTACAGGGCGCCGCCCACGAGCATCACCGCGACGTAGACGGCGAACCACAGGCGGACCGTCCCGACCTCGGTCTGGTTGGGGTGGACCAGCTCGAGCCACACGAACGCGAACAGCCCCAGTGCCGCGGGCCAGTAGCCCAGCCGCTCCGGGTAGGTCAGCACGCCACGCCCCGCCTCTCCGCCGGTGAGGCGGGTGAGGCCCGCGTGGAGCGTGCGGACCGGGCTGATGGCCCGCCAGAAGGGCCCGCACAGCAGGGAGGCCGGGACGATCCCCACCCAGAGGATCACGTAGACCATCCCCAGCACCGGGTTCGTCAGCAGGTCGGGGCCCAGGACCGCGGCCACCGCGGCGTACAGGAACCACGCCATCCCGAACGCCCGCGCCACCACGGTGAACGCCCGGGAGTCGACCACGCGCTGGAACGACATGGGCACCGGGCGCCCGGACCGCGCGGCGTCGTACCGCGGGGAACGCCACGCCAGCGCCAGGACGGTGAAGGAGATCGTCAGGGCCGCGACCGCACCGGCGATCGCGAGCTCCGGTGAGATGGGGAGGTCCTCCGCCCCGCCGATACCGTGCGCCAGCACCGCGTCGCCGGCTCCTGCCACGCCCCATCTCCTCCACGTCGTGGGTCCCGCGGCCCGACGGCCCGGGGATCTCTGTCAGAATCCCATGCCGGGAACCACGAGCCGCTAAGGGGGGCGCCAGCCGATGAGTGAACGACTGCGCCGGCGCGACCTCGCCCTGCTGGAGATGGACTCGGCGTCGACGCCGATGCACAACATGACCGTGGAGGTCTTCGACCCGCAGGGCTCGGAGTTCGACCACGACGCCCTCGTCCGGCTGATCCAGGACCGGATCGCGTTCGTGCCGCGCTACCGCCAACGGATCCAGCCGGTGCCGGGCCGGCTCGCCAACCCGGTGTGGGTCGACGACCCCGCCTTCGAGATCAGCTACCACGTACGCCGTTCGGCGCTCCCGCGGCCGGGGACCCACGCCCAGCTGCTGGAGCTGGCCGCCCGGATCATGTCCCGGCCGCTGGACCGGCACCGCCCCCTGTGGGAGGTCTACTTCGTGGAGGGGCTCGAGGGCGGGCGGGTCGCCCTGCTGTCGAAGTCCCACCAGATCCTCGTCGACGGGGTCGAGACCGTCGACCTCGGGCAGGTGCTGCTCGACGTCACCGACAAGCCCAAGCCGTTCGAGGCCGATGCCTGGCAGGCGCGGCACGAGGTGGGCGCCGGTCGGCTGGTCGCGGAGGCGCTGCGTGACTCAGTGACCGACCCACGCGTCGCGGTCGACACCGCGAGGGCGAACGTCGGGGGCGCGCTGCGGACTCTCGGGCGGGCCGCGACCCGGGCGGGGGAGGTGGCCAACGCCCTGACCAACCGCCGACCGGTGCCCGAGTCGCCGATCAACGCCCCGCTCTCGGAGCAGCGTCGGTTCGTGACCGTGCGCTCCGACCTCGCTGACTTCCGCCGCATCCGCCGGGTGCACGGGGGCACCGTCAACGACGTGGTGCTGGCCGTGATCACCGGGGCGCTGCGGTCCTGGCTGATGAGCCGGACCGAGTCCATGGCCGGCATGCGCCAGGTGCGGGCGATGGTCCCGATGTCGGTCATCGACGACGAGCTCGAGGCCACCTCGCTCGGCACCCAGATCGCCGGTCACCTGGTGACCCTCCCGATCGGGGAACCCAGCCCGGTGGTGCGCCTGCACCAGGTCTCCTACGCCTTCAAGGCGCACGGCGAGACCGGGCGGGCGGTGGCCGCGAACCGGCTGGCCGGCATCGCCGGCTTCGCCCCGACGACCTTTCATGCGCTGGGCACCCGGGTGGCGGCCGACCAGCTGGGCAAGGGCTTCCACCTCAGCATCACCAACGTGCCGGGTCCCCAGTTCCCGCTGTACGCCGCGGGCGCCCAGATGCTCGAGACCTACCCCGCGCCGCCGCTCCTGCCCGACCACGCCCTCGCCGTCGGCGTGACGTCGTACGACGGCCAGGTCTTCCACGGCATCACCGCCGACCGCGACGTGCTCCCGGACGTGGCCGTGTTCGCGCAGGCGATCACCGAGTCCCTCGAGGAGCTCGTCGAGAGCACCAACTCGGCCAGGTCCCGCGCCCCGCGCGGCCGGAAGCGGACCTGAGGCGTGCGGGTCTACCTGCCGGTCACGAGCTCCGGGCTCGCCGCGGTCGTTGCCACCCGGGAGGTCCCAGCGCCCGCGCGGGGGCACGCCGTCACGGAAGCGCTCCGCCGGGCCTGGCCCGACGGGGACGAGGAGCAGTGGGAGTACGCCGCCCTCATGGCCGCCGCGTCCCACTCGCTGCTGCTCCGATCGCCGGAGGACCGGCCTCGCCGCCACGTGCTGGCCGTCGACGTCGCCGCGGCCGCCGCGGCGCCCGGCGAGGACCCGACGGCCGTGGAGGTGGCCGACGCCGTGCCGTTCCGGGACGTCGCGGCCGCGCACGTGGATACCCGGGACGATCCCGACGAGGACGAGGACCTCGCCTGGTTCGCGCGCCAGGAGATCGATGACCTCGTCCGGGACGTCCCCTGAGCGGGGACGTAGGATCGGTCGCGTGATGACCGTGTCGCCTCACCTGGGGCCGCTCCACCTGGGGCCGCTCCACCCCGTCGAGCAGCTGCTGGTCCTCGGGCTGGCCTTCGGGCCGTTCCTGGTCCTGGCGGTCGTGATCGTGCTCCAGCGCCGGCGCGACCAGGGTGCGGTGGACGAGCACGACCTCCCGACGGGCCCGCAGCCGGCCGCGACGTCCGACCCGGAGCATGACCGGGCCTGACCGGACGGGTCAGCCGCGTCCGGCGAGCCACTCCCGGCCCACGCGGTGCTCGGTCTCGAGCGCCTTGCGCAGCAGCGAGGCGAGCAGGTCCTCGATCCTGCCCCCCACCACCGGGACGCGGACCCGGACGTCCATCTCGACCACTTCGAGCGTGCCGGCCCCGGTCGGGGTCAGGTCGGCGGTGCCACTCATCTCCCCGGGCTGGTCGGGGATCGTGACCGTCACCTCGGCCCGCGTGGACTGCCACCGCTCGTGCTGCACGATCAGGACCTCGTCGCCGACGAAGCGGGTGGCGAAGGAGGGGATGCCCCGGGCCCGCTGCACCTGCTCGATCGTGACCTCGGGACCGGCGACCCTGACGTCGTGGCGCACCATCCGCATCTCCTCGCAGACCCGCTCCCGGAAGGCGGGAGTGTGGAGCATCTCCCAGACCGCGTCCGGCGGGGCGTCGTACGGCATCTGGTGCGTGAGGCGGGTTCCCATGGGGGACATCATGCCCGGGCGTCGGGCACCCGGGCGCGCACGGAGGGCGCGTTGTGTTGTACCCGTCACACGACGGTCCTAGGGTCGAGGCGTGCCCGCACTGGAGGAGAAGAAGTCCGAGCTGGTCCGCAAGGCCGCCGAGGCCGGGCGAGGGCGCCGGGGCGCCGGGGGGCCGCCGCGCTCCGACCTGGAGGGGCTGCTGGCCACCTACTACCGCCACGTCCCGCCGGAGGACGTCCTCGAACGATCCCCGGTCGACCTGTACGGCGCGCTCGCCTCGCAGTACTCGCTGGCGGGTGAGCGCCCCCAGGGGACGGCCCGGATCCGGGTGCACACCCCGACCGAGCAGGCGGACGGGTGGGACACCGACGGGCACTCCGTGGTCGAGGTGGTCACCGACGACATGCCGTTCCTCGTCGACTCGGTGACGATGTACCTCACCGAGGGGGGCGCGGTGCCCCGCAACGTCCACCTGGTGGTGCACCCGCAGTTCGCCGTGGAGCGCGACATCACCGGGCGGCTCCTCCGGGTGCGCGCCGTGGACGACGGCGCCACCGACAGCGCGGGCGGGACGGTCTCCCACGAGTCGTGGATGCACCTTGTGATCGACCAGGTCGACGACGAGGAGGACGCCCGGTCGATCGAGGCCGGCCTCGACGCCGTCCTGCGCGACGTCCGGGAGGCGGTCGAGGACTGGCCCCGGATGCGGGGGCGGATCGAGACCCTGGTGGAGGAGCTCTCGGCCCACCCGCCCCCGGTGCCGCCGGAGGAGGTGGAGCAGGCCGTCGAGCTGCTGCAGTGGCTCGACGACGACCACTTCACCTTCCTCGGCTACCGCGAGTACCGGCTGGAGCGGCAGGGCGAGGACGAGGTGCTCCGGGCCGTGCCCGGGACCGGGTACGGCATCCTCCGGTCGGACCCGGACCAGGGTGGCCAGGCGGAGCGGTTGCCCCCGATCAACCGGGAGAAGGCGCGGGAGAAGCAGGTCCTGGTGCTGGCCAAGGCGAACTCCCGCGCGACCGTGCACCGGTCGGCCTACCTGGACTACGTCGGGGTGAAGTCCTTCGACGCCGACGGTGAGGTGGACGGCGAGCGACGGTTCCTGGGCCTGTTCTCCTCCGGGGCCTACACCGAGTCGGTCAACCGGATCCCGTTGCTGCGGGAGAAGGCCGCGGAGGTCTTGGGCCGGGTCGGGTTCGACCCCCGCAGCCACGCCGGCAAGGCCCTGATGGACACCCTGGAGACCTATCCGCGGGACGAGCTCTTCCAGACCCCGGTCGACGAGCTCGCCCCGATCGCCCTCGCGGTGATGCACGCCCGCGAACGGCGGACGCTGCGCCTCTTCGTGCGCCGCGACACCTACGGCCGCTATCTCTCCTGCCTCGTCTACCTCCCCAACGACCGCTACAGCACCTCGGTCCGGGAGCGGTTCGCCGCCATCCTGAAGGAGCGTCTCGGCGGCGAGTCCCTGGAGTTCAGCGCCCGGGTCAACGAGTCCCGGACCGCCCGGGTCCACTTCGTGGTCCGCCCGCCCCGCGGTGAGCTGATGGAGGAGCCGGACACCGAGGACCTGGAGCGGCGCCTGGCGGAGGCGGCGCGCTCGTGGCGCGATGACTTCCTGGCCAGCGTGATGTCGGAGTACGGCGAGCAGCAGGGCACCCGCCTCGGGCGGGCCTACGCCGACAGCTTCCCCGAGGCCTACAAGGAGGACTTCTCCTCCCGGACCGCCGCCGCCGACCTCGGGCGCCTCGAGGCCCTGGACCCCGACCCCGAGACCGGGGAGGCGATCGACCTCGTCGTCTACGAGCCGGTCGACGCCGGGCCCGGCCACGGGCGGGTGAAGGTCTACCGCACCGGCCGGGCGCTGTCGCTCTCGGAGATCCTGCCGGTCCTGGCGTCGATGGGGGTCGAGGTCATCGACGAGCGGCCCTACGAGCTGGAGGGGACGCCGCGGCCGACCTGGATCTACGAGTTCGGGCTGCGCTACCAGGGGACCATCCCGACCGAGGCGCGGGAGCTGTTCCAGGACGCCCTGCGCCACATGTGGCACGGCCGCGCCGAGGTCGACGGCTTCAACGAGCTGATCCTGGCCGCCGACCTGACCTGGCGCCAGGCCTCGGTCCTGCGCGCCTACGCCAAGTACATGCGCCAGGGCGGGACGCCGTTCTCGCTGGACTCGATCATCGACGCCCTGCGGGAGCACGTCGGCCTGACCCGCCTGCTCGTGGAGTACTTCGAGGCGCGCTTCGACCCCAGGCTCGAGGAGGACCGGGACGAGGCCATGGCCAGGGCCGCCTCGGGGATCGAGGCGGCCCTGGAGCAGGTGGCCAGCCTCGACCACGACCGGATCCTGCGCTCCTACCTGTCGATCATGCGCGGGACCCTGCGCACCAACTACTTCCAGGCCCCGGCCGGCCGGGCCGAGCACCGCGACTACACCGCGTTCAAGCTGGAGCCGGCGGCCATCCCCGAGCTGCCGGAGCCGCGGCCGACGTACGAGATCTTCGTGCACAGCCCGCGGGTCGAGGGCGTGCACCTGCGGTTCGGCACGGTGGCGCGCGGGGGGCTGCGCTGGTCGGACCGGCGCGACGACTTCCGCACCGAGGTCCTGGGCCTGGTGAAGGCGCAGATGGTCAAGAACGCCGTCATCGTGCCGGTGGGGGCCAAGGGCGGGTTCTACGCCAAGCACCTGCCCGACCCCTCCGACCGGGACGCCTGGATGGCGGAGGGGATCGCCTGCTACCGGATCTTCATCTCCGGGCTGCTGGACCTCACCGACAACCTGCTCGAGGGCAAGACGGTGCCGCCCACCGACGTGGTGCGCCACGACGGCGATGACCCCTACCTGGTGGTGGCGGCGGACAAGGGGACGGCCTCGTTCTCCGACATCGCCAACGAGCTGGCCAAGGACTACGGATTCTGGCTCGGGGACGCGTTCGCCTCGGGTGGTTCGGTGGGCTACGACCACAAGGCGATGGGCATCACCGCACGGGGGGCCTGGGTGTCGGTGCAGCGCCACTTCCAGGAGATGGGGGTGGACTGCCAGTCCGA